>JASCPF010000129.1 GCA_029959325.1 Microbacteriaceae bacterium PS02068 | reverse complement strand
CGCGCAGGTGCAGCTGCGCGAGCAGCTCGTCGCGGCGGTGGGCACGCTCGGCCCGGGCTGGCTGGCGGGGCGCAACACCGCGCAGCTCGCGGTGACGGCGGGCCGCGGGCTCGAAGCGCTGGATGCCTACTTCGGCCGGTACCTGCCACAGCTCGTCCTCACGGTGATCGCGACCCCGGTGCTGCTGGCCGTGATGTGGTGGCAGGACTGGATCTCGGGGCTCACGGTGCTGATCACCCTGCCGCTCATCCCGCTGTTCATGGTGCTGATCGGGCTGGCCACGCGCACCGTGCAGCAGAAGCAGTGGCAGACGCTCGGCCGCCTCGCCGCGCGCTTCGCCGACACCGTCCAGGGCCTGTCGACACTGAAGGCCTTCGGCCGCCAGCACCGGGCCGTGGGGTCGATCGAGAAAGTCACCGACACGTACCGAGGCGAGACGATGCGCGTGCTGCGGGTCTCGTTCCTCTCCGGGTTCGCGCTCGAGCTGCTGGCATCCATCTCGGTCGCGATCGTCGCCGTCTCGATCGGATTCCGCCTGCTCGACGGATCGCTCACCCTCACCGTGGGCCTGTTCGTGCTGCTGCTCGCGCCCGAGGCCTACCTGCCGCTGCGCCAGGTCGGCGTGCAGTTCCACGCCGCGGCGGAGGGCGTCGCCGCGACCGACGACGTGTTCGGGGTGCTCGACGAGGCCCGGGCCGCGGGTGCGGGCCACGCAACGTCGGAGATTCGCGCTTCTGCGGAGATTTCCGACCCGAAACCTCCGCAGAACGGCGGATCTCCGCGCGAACGGGGCACGGTTCTCGTCCGCGACCTGCGCGTGCGCCGCGGCGAGCTCGAGCTGCCCCCGGTCTCGTTCACGGCGAGGCCGGGAACGGTGACCCTGATCGAAGGCCCGAGCGGATCGGGCAAAACGAGCTTGTTCGCCGCGCTGCGCGGCGCCGCAGCCTTCTACGGTGCGGCAACGGTCGACGGGATGCCTGTGACCGCCCTCTCCCCCGCGCAGTGGCTCGCCTGGGCCGGGCAGCAGCCCGGGCTGATCGCCGGGACGATCGCCGCGAACGTGACCCTCGGCGACCCCTCGACACGCTCGGGGGCCGGCTCCGCCCTCGTCACCCGCGCCCTCGACCTCGCGCAGGCGGGCGACCTCGATCCGGACCGGGAACTCGGCGTGCTGGGCGCGGGACTCTCCGGCGGGCAGGCGCAGCGCGTCGCCGTCGCCCGGGCGATCCACCGCCACCTGCGCGGGCTCGCGCCGGTGCTCGCCCTCGACGAGCCCAGCTCGGCCCTCGACCCCGACACCGAGGCGGCGCTCTGGCAGAACGTGCGCGAACTCGCGGATGCCGGGGCCACCGTGCTGCTCGTGTCGCACCGGCGCTCCGCGCGCGCCATCGCCGACCAGGTCGTGACCCTCGCGCCCCCGCAAGCCCCAGCCCTCGCGCCCGCGTCCGCGAAGGTGTCCGCATGAGCACCGCGACCGACATCCTGCGGCGCGCCATGCCGCCGATGCGGCGATTCTGGCCGGGGGCCGCGTCGGGGTTTCTCTCCGAGGCATCCGCCGTCGCCCTCCTCGCGTGCAGCGCGTGGCTCATCGTGCGGGCGAGCGAGCAGCCCGCGCTGATGTACCTGTCCGCCGCGGTGGTGGGCGTGCGCGCCTTCGCGCTGAGCCGCGCGGCGTTCCGCTACACCGAGCGCCTCGCGAGCCACGATGCCGCGCTGCGCCAACTCGCCGTCACCCGCACCGACCTGGTGCGGCGGCTCATCCCCCTCGCCCCCGACGGCCTCGGGCGCACGCGCCGGGGTTCGGTGCTGGGCACGCTCGTCGACGACGTCGACGAGCTGCAGAACCTGCCGCTGCGCGTCGTGCTGCCGCTGGTCTCGTCGACGACGGTCGCCCTCGGCGCGGTCGTGCTGCTCGCCTTCATCTGGTGGCCGGCCGCGCTGACGCTGCTCGGATGCCTCGTGCTCGCCGCCCTCGTCGCGACCGCCTGGGGGTGGGCGGCGGGCTCGCGCGCCGAGCGCGCCATCGCGCCGTTGCGCGCGCGCCTGGCCGACGCGGTCCTCGATCATCTGGCGAGCCTCGACGTCCTGGTGGCGTTCGGCGCCGAGGCCCAGAGCGCCGCGCGCATCGCCACCGCCGATGCCGCACTGCGCCGCGCCGTCACGCGCCGCGCGGGCGCGCAGGCGGGGACGGCGG
>JASCPF010000128.1 GCA_029959325.1 Microbacteriaceae bacterium PS02068 | reverse complement strand
GGGGGGCGGCGAGGGGGGGGGGGTGGGCGGGGCGGTCGTGGGCTAGACCGACGGCGTCGGCGACGACGCGGCGCACCCCGCCACGACCGCCACGACCGCCACGAGGGCCGCGATGGCGGCAAGACGACGGCGGGGCATGGCATCCATCCTCGCGTTCCTCGGCCACCGGGGATAGTGCCGCCCGGCACGCGGCACCGACCTGGCGGAACACGCCACGGCGCACCTACGTTGAGAAGAGGACACCGCCCAGACCCCGACACCTCAGGGAGCAGCCATGACCGAAGGCATCCACGTCGTCCGCAACGATGCGCGCGAGCAGTACGAGATCATCGTCGACGGGACCGTCGCGGGGTACAGCGAATTCGTGCCCGACTCGAACGGGCGGCTGATCTTTCCGCACACCGAGATCGACCCCGCATTCGGCGGACGCGGGCTCGGCTCGACCCTCGTCGCCGCGGCGATGGCCGACGTCGCCGCGCGCGGAGAGACCGTCGTGCCGGTGTGCCCCTTCGTCGTGAAGTACCTGAAGAAGAACGAGGTGCCGGGGCTCGACATCCGCTGGCGCCCGCGCGACGTCGAGGTCGCCGAGCAGGCACCCGACATCGACCTCCACCCCGGCGATGAGGGCGTCGGCCGCGCATGACGGTGGTTTTTCACGGCTGAGCCGGTGCGCGGCGACGGTACGCTGAAGCCGTGGCCCGGAACCCGATCCTGACGACGCGCGTCCTTCTCGTATGCGCCGCGATCGGCGTCGCCACGGGCATCGCGGGGGGCATCGCGGGCGTGCTCACGCCGTTGGTGATCGCGGGATTGCCGATCGTCTACGGGCTGGTCCTCGGGGTGCACGTGCTGCCCGGAATCATCGCGCAGGAGGTGCTGCGCCTGCCGCTCGTCGCGCTGCTCGCGCACCTGATGGCGGCGCTGGTCTCGAGCGCGTTCAACCCCGCGTGGGCGGGGCGCTTCATCGGCACGGCGCTGCTGTTCGGCGCGATCCAGGAAGGCGTCGCGGCGCTCACCCGCTACCGCGCCTGGGGGGCGTGGCGGTTCTTCATCTCGGCCGTGGTCATCGGCGCCATCATCGCCGTCGTGGTGTTCTTCGTCGTGCACCTCAGCACGATGGAGCCGTGGAAGCAGATCGCGTACCTCGCCCTCGCCGTGCTGGGCCCGGTCGCCTGGACGGCCGTCGGGCTCGCGATCGGCGCGTCGCTGCGACGCGCGGGCGTCGCGCGGCAGACCGTGCCGCGCGGTTGACCGCAGGTTAGGGTCGCCTAAGCTAAGAGGCGCATCCTTCCCTGACCTGCTCTTCTGAACCGCTGGGACACCCCGTGACCTCTGCCGACCTCGGAGCGCGCGCCGTGGCATCCACCGGCGGCACGCCCTCGCCGCTGCTGCAGGTGCGCGATCTCGGCATCCGGCACGACGGCGCAGCGGCGGCGACCCCCGCGAGCGCGAGCTTCGAGGTCGCGAGAGGTGAGGTCGTGCTGCTGCTCGGGCCGAGCGGCTCGGGCAAGTCGACGCTCGCGCTGGCGCTCAACGGCCTGATTCCGCACGCGGTGCCGGCGACGCTCGAGGGGACGGTCCTCGTCGACGGGCTCGACACCCAGGCGACCCCGGTCGCCGAGCTGAGCACGCACGTCGGGATGGTCTTCCAGGATCCCGACGCCCAGCTCGTGACCGGCACTCTGCTCGACGAGGTCGCATTCGGCCCGGAGAATCTGCGGATGCCTGTCGGTGAGGTCCTCGCCCGCACGGAAGACGCCCTGCGCCGCGTCGGTCTGTGGGAGCGCCGCGGCGAGAACCCCGATCGCCTGAGCGGCGGCGGTCGCCAGCGGCTCGCGATCGCGTGCGCCCTCGCGATGGGATCGCCCCTGCTCGTGCTCGACGAGCCGACCGCGAACCTCGACCCGCAGGGCATCGAAGAGGTCTACGCCGCCCTCGGCGACCTGATCGAGGCCGGCGACCGCGCGATCGTGCTGATCGAGCACAATCTCGACGCGGTGGTCGCGATCACGGACCGGGTGGTCGTGCTCGACCACGACGGCCGTACGTACGCCGACGGCACGGTCGACGAGGTGCTGCGCGCCCGGGCCGACGAGCTGCAGGCGATGGGCGTCTGGCTGCCGGTGGCGACCATGGCCGCGCTGCGGCTGCGGGATGCCGGGTGGCCGCTCGACCCGCTGCCCGTCGACGCCGGCGAGCTGCGCGCCGCGCTCGAGGGTGCGGAGGGCCCGGCATCCCCCCGCGCGTCGGGAGGAGATTTCCGATCGGGAGGATCGGATGCCCCCGCGGACTCCTCCCGTGGCGAAATCTCCTCC
>JASCPF010000127.1 GCA_029959325.1 Microbacteriaceae bacterium PS02068 | reverse complement strand
CGGACGACCTGCTCCGGGGTGTGACGCTTCCTGCTGTTCGTCATGATCTGACCAGTCTCCCTGCCCGCGACCGCGGACAACAGGACGACTCTCATAACGACTGGACCTACGAAACGGGGTCAGCCCAAACCCGATCTTGTAGGTGGCCTTCTCCGCGTGCATCAGCGCGAACTTCTCGCTCACTTCTGCTCCCTCGCGAAGAAGGCCGCGGCTTCTTTCAGGAACGCGTTCTCCTCCGCCAGGCGCCGGTTCTCAGCCTCCAGCCGCGCGATCCGCGCCGCGTCCACCGGCGCCGGGGCGGTCTCGGGATCCGGGTGCTGCTGGCGGTACGTCTTCACCCAGTACCCGAGCGAACTCTCGTTGATCTCCAGCTCCCGCGCGACCTGCGCGATCGGCCGCTGGCCCTGCACGACGAGCTGGACCGCGTCGGCCTTGAACTCATCGGTGAACTTCCTGCGATTTAAAGACATCTCGTCTCGTCGTCCCTTCCTGGTAACGACTGTCCACAAGAAGTGTCACACCCCATGTGTGGCACGAGGCGCCGAAGACGGGCCGGGCGCTTACTGCAGGGGGCTTCGTTTCACTCGGTAGTAGTGCTGCCTAGCAACTCCGAGGACGCGGCAGCAACGGTCGATCGGGATCCCGGCGTCGGCGAGGCGGTCGATCACCGGGAAGAGCTGTAATGGATTCTGGCGGGCCTGCGGCCGGCTGACAGGCTGGGCCTCGGCTCGGTCGTGTGACTCCGGGTAGAACCGACCCGCCGCTCGCGGCGGTGTCTTGAAAAGGACGTGTCCGCGACCGTGCCGCGGCTCGGCCTGCCCGCGCAGATGCCTTGATCAGAAGCCTGTCCGCCCGCAATGGCGTGACTCATTACAGATGTGTCTCTGAGCGACCCCACCCGAGCCAGCCCGCCGAAGTGCTGACATCCCAGAGGAGCTCGCATGACCACAGTCGCCGATCAGTTCGAACACGTCGTCGGCATCGACACCCACGCCCGAACACACACCTACTGCCTCGTCGAGACCCGCACCGGCGGCATCATCGACACGGCCACCTTCCCCACCACTACCGCCGGCACCAACCGCGCGCTCTCCTGGATCGCGCGACGCTCCCAGGGGACGACGACACTCGCGGCCATCGAGGGGACGTCCTCCTACGGCGCGGGCATCGCCGCGGCGTTGGCTGCGAGCGGGTTCGAAGTTACGGAGATCCGACCGATCGCCAGACCGTCACGCGCCCGCACCGGGAAGTCCGACCCGATCGACGCGGAAGCCGCCGCAAGAAGCGTGATCAGAGAAGACCTCGACAAGCTCGCCCAGCCACGCCGAAGCGGGGACCGGACTGCACTGCGCGTACTCCTGGCTGCCCGCGCACTCATCGATCAGCAGCGCACCGCAAACCGTAACGCCCTCACCGCCCTTGTCCGCAGCATCGAGCTCTCGGTCGACGCCCGCAAGCCGCTCACAGACGCCCAGATCGCGACGATCGCAGCCTGGCGCACGAATCGCGACGACGCGACAACTCGGGTGTTCCGCGAAGAAGCACGGCGACTCGCCAGAGCCGTGCTCGAGCAAACCGAAGTTCTGCGAGAGAACCACCGCCAGCTCGGGCAGCTCACGGAAGCGCTGGCGCCGGGGCTGCAGGCAGTCCCCGGAGTCGGAGCCGTGACCGGCGCGATCCTGGTCGCGGCCTACTCCCACCACAGCCGCGTTCGATCAGAAGCTGCGTTTGCCGCGCTCGGCGGCATCGCCCCGCTGCCCGCGTCATCCGGCAACACCACCCGCCACCGCCTCTCCCGGTCCGGCGATCGCCAACTCAACCGCGCAGTCGACGTCGTCGTCCGCACACGCCTGAGCTACGACCCCGCCACCCGTGAGTACGCCTCCCGCCGCCGAGCCGAAGGACTCTCCAACCGCGAGATCCGACGCTGCCTGAAACGCTACGTCTGCCGAGCGCTCTACCGCGAACTACGCGCCCGCATGACTTGACACGAGGCATAGAAGCGTCCTTTTGGGCGGGGGCGCTCCTCGTCGAGGAACTTCGCCGCCTGTCGGACGATCAGCAGCTCTGTCTCGAGCTCGCGGATGCGGCCCTTCGCGGCGCGCAGCTCCGCCGATTCCGAGGACGGGACCCCAGGTCGGCGGCCTTGGTCGATGTCGTCCTGGCGGATCCAGTTCGACAGCGGTCTGCTTGGCCTGCTTGCCGGCACGCACGAGCGCGACAGCGCGCGCACGGAACTCCGGCGGATAGGGGCGGGGCATGGGGACGAGCCTTCCGGATCAGGCCACCAGTTAGCCACCGAAACTGGAACCCTTCCGTGGGGCAGGTCAAACTGGAACCCTTTCCGTGGGGCAGGTCAAACTGGAACCCTTTCCGTGGGGCACGGCCAACAGGAACCCTTTCCGGGGGCCAGGGCAAACGGGAACCCTAT
>JASCPF010000126.1 GCA_029959325.1 Microbacteriaceae bacterium PS02068 | reverse complement strand
CGCCCATGCCGCCCGCGGCCCCCATCGCTGCACCTGCGCCGCCCGCGGCCCCCATCGCTGCGCCCGCGCCACCCGCGCCGCCCGCGCCCGCCACCAGTCCGGCATCCACACCCGTTGCCACCCCGGAGCCCCCTTCGTGACCGCCCTGACGATCGACCCGTACGCGACGCGCCCCGCGCCCGGCCGATTCCTGTTCGCGCTCAACCCGCTGGCGAAGCTCGTCGCTCCCCTGCCCGCGATGCTGGTGCTCGTCTTCGTGCGCGATCTCGCGACGCCGCTCGCCTTCGTCGCGCTGGCCTACCTCCTGCTGCTCGCGGGGGCACGCCTGACCGGTCGGCTCGCGCTGCTGCTCGTCGTCGTCATCCCGGCCGCCGCGCTTGTGCTGGGTCTCGGCATGGCGCTGTGGACGGATGCCTCGCGCGTCGACACCTCGGTCACCGTCGTGCAGATCGGCGGGTGGTCGCTGTACGGCGGCGCCCTGCTTCTCGGCATGGCGACGGGTGTGCGCCTCGCGGCGATCGTCGCGCTCGCGCTCATCGCGGGGCTCACCTCGAGCGGGCCGGACCTCGTGCGCGCGAGCGTGCAGCAGCTGCGCGTGCCGTACCGGATCGGCTACACCGCGCTCGCCGCGTTCCGGTTCGTGCCGCGATTCGGGTACGAGCTCGAGGTGATCCGCCAGGCGCATCGCGTGCGCGGCTCGCACGGCGGCCGCGGGCCGTTCGCCGCGCTTGCGCGCTGGTGGGGCTACATCGTGCCCCTGCTGGCGGGAGCGATCCGGCACGCCGAGCGCGTGGCACTCGCGATGGATGCCCGCGCCTTCGGCGCACACCCCGACCGCACCGAGCGGCACCTGGTGCCGTGGCGCGCGCGCGACACCGTGTTCGTCGCGGCGTTCTGGCTCGTCAGCGCAGGCATCCTCATCGCCTTCTTCCCCTGGACGCTGTAGCACCCGCCGCACCCGCCCCCACCGAAAGGACACCCGCATGGCCCGGAACTCCCGACTCGTGAAGCCCGAATCGCAAGACCTGCTGCGCCTCGAGGTGCTGCGCACCCGGCGAATCAGCCCGCACTGGATGCGCGTCACGCTCGGCGGCGGCGACATCGATGCCTTCCGCCCGATGGGCTTCGACCAGTGGTTCCGCCTATTCCTGCCGCACAGCGGTTCGGGCGGCGAAGAGGGGCTCGAGCGCATCCCGGCGAAGGCGCACAAGATCTTCGGATACCTGAAGTACCTCCGCATCCCCGATGGCGTGCGGCCGGTGATGCGCAACTACACCGTGCGCGCGTATCGCGCGATCGGCGAGTCGGGCGGCGCCGAGATCGACGTCGACTTCGTGCTGCACGGCACCGGCCCGGCGGCGGGTCCCGCATCGCGATGGGCGGATGCCGCGGCGCCCGGCGAATCCGTCGTCATCATCGACGAGGGGCTCGGCTTCCCTCCCGAGCGCGGAACGGAGCGGGTGCTGCTCGTCGCCGACGAGACCGGGGCGCCCGCGGTCGCCGGCGTGTGCGCGTCACTCCCCGCATCGGCGACGGGCATCGCGATCATCGAGGCGCCGTCGGCCGAGGACGTGCTCGCGTTCGACGCACCGGCGGGCGTCGAGGTGCGCTGGATCGTGCGACCGGAGAGCACAAAGCCCGGTTCGCTCGCGCTCGCGGCGCTGCAGGAGCTGGACGCCCCGGCATCCGATACCCATGCCTTCATCGTCGGCGAGCAGTCGCTGCCGACCGCCGCACGCCGCCACCTCGTCGCGCAGGGTCTCGGCAAAGACCAGATCAGCTTCGTCGGCTACTGGCGCGTGGGCGCCGCCTCGCCGGCGCCGAAGTCGGAGCAGGCGAGGCCGACCGGCGCGGTCGCGGCGGGTACGGCGAGCTCTTCGGACGTGGCACGCTGATGGGCAAGGTCACCACCGCCTACCTGCTGACGTGCGCGGCGATCGGCGTGGCAGGCGGCATCATGCTGTGGGGCGCCGGCTGGGCGTCGTCGGTGCTCACGCCGGTCGCGCCCCTCGCCGCGATGATCTTCGCCGGCCTATGGCTGCTGCCCGCGACCATCGCGCTGCGGCTGCTGCAGCGGCCCTTCGCCGGGCTTCTCACGGGCTTGCTGTCGGGTCTCGTCGTGTTCCCGTTCCTCGGCGCGGCCGTGTGGTGGGCCTTTTTCGCCGAGGTGGGCTTCCTGCTCGTCGCCTACCGGTGGTGGAGCGTCTGGCAGCACTTCGCCGGGGCACTCGTCGTCGGAATCGTCTACCCGATCCTTTCGGCCGAGTTCTTCAACCTGTGGTCGATGCCCCTCTGGGCGCAGGTCGCGTTCTTCGCCGTGACTCTCGCATCGTGCCTGGGTGGCACGGCGATCGGCATCGTCATCGCCGACCGCCTGCGCGCGGCCGGCGTCGCGAAGCTGGCGCGGCGCCGCATCTATGCCGCGCGCGGCCTCGGCCGCGGCGCGGGACCCGCCGGCCAGCACTGACG
>JASCPF010000125.1 GCA_029959325.1 Microbacteriaceae bacterium PS02068 | reverse complement strand
CCGGGGGAGGCGGCAGGTGCGCCAGCACCGTAGCCGGACCCGGGCGTGCCTGTGGTGGGGTGCCCGGCCCCACGGACCTGGCGGTCCCGGATTCGAGGTCCGCCGGGTTCCCTCGACACGCCGTGTCGCTGCCGGTGAATGTCGCTGGTCTCTGGTGAACTATGCCTATTAGTTCATCACCAAGCTTGGAGGAGACATGCCGACTCAGAAGCGGCGTCTGACGATCACCCTAGGGGACGAGAACTATGAGCTCCTGCATCGACTCTCCGAGCTCGGAGGCCAGTCGATCAGTTCGCTCATCGTGGAGCTCGTGGACTCGGCGCGCCCGATCCTCGCGCAGCTCGTGGAGGCTGCCGAGCGGTACCAGGAACTCGACGCCGATAAGCGTCGCGCAGCTCAAGCCGCGTTCGAGGCAGACCATGACCGGCTCGTCCCTCAGATGGAGCAGCTGCTCGATGGCGTCAAGTCGATGAACGACCAAACCATCGATGCATTCAAGCGGGTGAAGTGAGCCCCGAAACGACTGATCCCGGAGCCTGGCAGGGCCCCGGGATCGTGAAGTCGACAGCCCCGAATTGGTCATCTGAGGTGCGTCGTGATTGATGCTACGCACACCCGTGGGCGTGGGTCCGGAGGACCCGCGGCGTCCGGGGGTCTGGGGGGTTTCCCCCCGGGCGGCGAAGCCGCTCTAGACAACAACGCGAAATACAGTGGCCACTCTTCATCCCAGCGCCTCGACCGATGGGAGGCCCGAGACTTCCTCTGGACCTTCTCCAGCCTCGCCCGCTGCCGGAAATGTGGCCGTGTCAGCGTCACCGGCGACGGCTCTGTCGGTGTCCGCAAAGAGGGCGAAAAGGTCGGCTATGCGGGGCTCGCGACCTGCGGCTCGATCTGGGCCTGCCCGGTCTGCAACTCGAAGATTCAGGCCCGCCGGCGTCTCGAGGTCGAAGTCGCGATCGCTACCGCTTTCCTGCTCGGCTTCGGGGTCGCTTTCATCACCCGGACAGTGCGTCACCACAAGGGCCAATCCCTAGATTCCGTCCTGGCCATGCTCACCAAGGGTCGTTCCGCTATCCCTCAGCACCGCGAGGTCAAAGCGCTCCGCAAAAGCCTCGGCTACATCGGCCAGATTCGCGCGCTAGAGGTCATGCTCGACGGCCCCAATGGCCCCCACCCTCACGACCATGTTCTGTACTTCTTTGAGCGCCCCATTTCGGCTGCGGAACTCCGCCAGCTGCACTCTGCAGAGCTGCGCGCTTTCACTGCTCGCATCCAGCGTCTCGGCGGCGACGTTCCGACTATGCGCGGCCAGGATGCGCAGCTGGTCGATCCCCAGAAAACGCCGCTCGGCAAGTACTTCACCAAGGCCACGTTCGGGGCATCCCGTGTCGGCTTCGAGATGACCTCGACCCAGACCAAGAGCGGTCGCGCTGGAGCATCGACCCCCTGGCAGATCCTCGGCTTTGCGCGCCAGGGCGACGCGGAGGCGCTGGAGATCTTCAACGACTACGAGCGGACCATGAAGGGCAAGCGCGCCATGCACTGGTCCACTGGCCTCCGTGAGCGCCTGGGGCTCTCTGTCGAGCAGACCGATGAAGAAATCGCCGACGAGACTGTCGGGTCCGTCGAGGATGAGGGCTTCCGCCTCGCATCCGTCCCCTGGGGGCGTGGCACCGGATGGGCTGGGGCCGCGCTGCTCAACTCGCTTTCAGCTGGCGGCTGGTCAGCTGCTCGCGCCTTCTGCCGCGAACACGGCGTCGAGATTCTGGAGAACGCATCATGAGCCGTCGATCCCGCCAATCCCGCCGCGGACAGAAGTACTCGGCGTCCCCCTCGGACCTTCGCCACCGCGGCCGCTCTGGCCCCGTCGCCGTCGTGAACATGCACGATGTCGAGCGCCACGCTGAGCAGATGCGCTTCTGGGGTGTCCCGTGTACCGAGTGCTTCGAGGTCACTCACGCCGCATTCTCGGTCGATCAGGCGATGCGCCACGACGCCCAGTCGCAAACTCCCGTCCCGGGCCTCGCCGGGATGCTCAAGACTGTTCGCCGCGAACTCGGGCCTGCGGTCATCGTGCTACTGTGCGCCGAGTGTGGCGCCGTCGGTGCCTCGGTTCCCGACGGCCCGAACGCCTGGCGGTCGCTGTAGGGGCTTCTTTCTCCCCTCTCCCCGTCTGGACGTCCCCGCCCTCTGAGCGGCTCCTAGACGCTCCTGAGCCCCTGTCGTGAGTGGAACACGATGGGGGCTCAGCTGCATAGTGCCTGCGTGCATGCGCGCTTCTAGGGCCTACTGCGGCTTCTCGGCACTGGATTAGCCGGGGGAGTGGGAGAGGGCAGGCCCTCCATAGGTGGGTCCGGGGGAGGCGGCAGGTGCGCCAGCACCGTAGCCGGACCCGGGCGTGCCTGTGGTGGGGTGCCCGGCCCCACGGACCTGGCGGTCCCGGATTCGAGGTCCGCCGGGTTCCCTCGACACGCCGTGTC
>JASCPF010000124.1 GCA_029959325.1 Microbacteriaceae bacterium PS02068 | reverse complement strand
AATCGACCTCAGAGCCTCGGGACCGCGTGTCGCAGGAGGGCTGACGCGGCCCGGGTGACGCGGCGCGGGGCCGCGCGGGCGAGCCGGCGCGGGCCTCTGCGCGACGCGCTCAGGCCGCGCGCGCCGAGAGTCGGTCTTCCGCGTCGGCGTCGGGGTCTGCGTGCGGCCCTGAGCTGCGAACGCGCGGATCGCGACTCGCGCGCCACCGGCCGTAGGCCGTAGCGAGGCCGCACAGGCAGGCGGAGGCCAGCGCCACACCGTTGACCATCACTCGCCCATCGCCGAGGGCGCCCCAGATCGCGGCGACGATCAGTCCGAGTGTGACGCCGAACGCACCGAAGGCGGTGACGTGCCACGCGAGGCCACGCACGCGCCGCAGCGCGAGAGCGAAGAGCGCCGCCACCGGGACGCCGACGAGCGTGACCACGAGTGAGACGACGCCCCCGATGACGGCCGCGTAGAACACGAAGATCAGCGACATGACGACGGTCCCGCCGGCGCCGAGGGCGGGAGAGGCATCGGTGAGCAACGGCGGAACGACCAGAGCCACGAAGAACGTGGCGAGCATGAGCGCCATGAACGCGAGCCACGAATGCAGGGCACCACGCCACAACTGCTCGCGCGTGAACTGGCCCGGCGCTTGCCCTGTCACGGCCGCGCCTCGCCCACGAGCGCGAGCAGTTCGGTGAGCGGCTTTCGCAGCAGCGGCAGCCGCGCAAGGGGCAGCGCGAGCTTCACCAGCGCGAGTCCGCTCTCGAGCAGACGGCGCGTACGCCGCTGATCGGCCGAGTCGTCGTAGACCCAGTACAGCGCCAGCAGCAGGTGCGAGACGAACAGCACGCGCGGCAGCTCGGCGACGAGCTCGGCGGGCAGGCTGTGCTTCGCGCCGTCGACGGCCTCGGCGAACAGCGCTTCGGTGATGTCGCGCGCCGGGGAAGAGTCCGCCGAGAGGGGGTTGAGCGTCGAACGCGGAGCCATCGCCGCCGACACGAACTCGGCCGCGTGCGGGTGGTACGGCGCGAGCTGATCGAGGCCAGTCGTGTAGACGATGCGGAGCCGCTCGATCAGGTCGGTCGTTTCGCGCAGTCGCGGCTCCGCGGCATCCCGATGGCGTTCCTGCACATCGAGGTAGAGCTCCTGCACGAGGTCGGCCTTCGACGCGAAGTGGTAGTTCGTCGTGCCGACCGACACGCCCGCCTCGGTCGCGATCAGGCGGATCGTCGTCGCGTCGTACCCGCGCTCGCGGAACGACCGCAACGCCAGATCGCGCAGCTGCGCGCGCGTGCGTTCGCTCTTTCGTGCGTTCTGGCTCGTCGGATGCACTGAACTGAACATGTTCAGATAGTAGCAGAATCGGCGCCGGTGTCGCGGGCGCGGCACCGCGAACCACACCATCCACGGTGAGACACAGTGCGTCACGCTGTGTCTCATCGCGTGCGCTGTGGTTCGGCGACCCGCGCGGGGGCGAGAAGCTCGAGCGACCGCGGGCGGCGGGAGCAGGCCGGCGGCGCGAGCAGGCCGGCCGCGGGCTCGACCCCACGCTTCTCACTACGGCCGCGCCAGCTGCGGGCGCGACCCCACGCTACTCACTACGGCCGCGACGGCCGCTACACGCTGCGAAGCACGGTGACGGCTCCGGCCCAGGCATCCACGTCAGCATCGACTCCAGAGGTCGACCCGCGGCCGGCGATCGCGTCGGCGAGCAGGTATCCATCGGTGAGGGCATCGCCGGTGATGACGACCGAAAGCAGCTCGATGCCGCACGCCTCGCGCACGCGATCGGCGCAGGATGCCACGACCGCCGCCGACAAGTCGGCATTCACCGGCAGTTGCAGCGCCTGCTCGCCGCGCACGAGGTCGCGCAGTGCGGCGCCGACGATGTTCCCGGTGCGCTCGGTGACGTGCACGACCTCGAGCTCGAAGACACGCAGATCCGCCCCGTTCACAAAGGGCCGCCAGTCGAACGACGCGTGAACGAGATGCTGCCGGCCACCGCCGGCCGTCAACTGACGCGCGGGCAGATCGGTGGAGCGCACGCGCGTGTCGACCCGGCGATACCAGGCCAGCACAGGGAAGACCGCGTGCGATCCGGGCCCGAGGACGACGACCTCGCCGGCATCGTGCCCGCCTCGGGCGCGGCGGCGCACGATGGGCCGACCGTTGCGCGTGCGGATCGCCGCTTCGCCCTCGTCGATCGTGACGAGCAACAGCTTGAACAGGGCCGGCACGACCAGCAGCACCGTCAGCACGGCGCCGCCGGTCTTGATGAGCGAGTTCATGCTGCCGGTGCCGAACAGAGAGGTGATGGTCTCGATCACATGCCCAGGATGCCCTGTGAGTCGTGGCACCCCGTCGCCGACGACCCCCGAACACCGATTGTTCACGCGGACTTCGCACCACGTTCCGGTGAGACCCGCGCGGCGGGGGGGGGGGCCCCCCCCGGGGGGGGGGGGGGGGGGGGGGGGGGCGGGGGGGGGGCGGGGCGGGGGGGGGCGC
>JASCPF010000123.1 GCA_029959325.1 Microbacteriaceae bacterium PS02068 | reverse complement strand
CCGTCGACATCGCCGTCGAGCAAGTCATCAACCAGGTCGCGCCGATGGCGATCGAACCCCTCGCCGAGCAGCTACCCGCGATCATCGACGCCGTCCTCAGCGCCCCGATGGTCGAGGGAACAGTCGGCGACACCGACGAGTTCTACGCCGACCTCGCCGCGCTCGAAGACGCACAAGCCACGATGAAACTCCACGGCGCCGACATCCAGACCCTCACCACCACCTTCGTCAGCGACTTCTCCGCACTCAACTTCGGAGGCGACACATGAGCGGCCTGAAACCCGTCATCCGCGAACTCCGCGAAGCGGCCCTCAAAGCAGGCATCCACTCAAGAGATCGCTTGCACCTCGTCGCCGACAACCTCGACAATCACCTCGACAGCGTCATCCGGCAGGTACGCGATGTCGACCGACCCGACGGCATCGTCGACGTCAGCCTCGCGCGGTTCACGCGCAATCCGAAGCACCGCTCTGACGAGTTTCGTCGGCAGTACGACGAGCAGATGGACATGTTGGCATCGACTCCCGTCGCGACGTGGCTGAAGAACCGCATCGAGTACCTCGAGAACGGGCGCACCTCGGCCTCGGTGCGTGCCCAACGAGACGCCCGGGAAGTCGCACTCGACTCCAAGGTCAAAGAACTCATCGACGGCAGAAAGAGCTTCGAGGAAGCAACGACAGCCGCCGAGCTGTGGTTGAAGACGCAATCCGCGACGCATCGCCTCGACGGGATCGCCGGTGGCAATGCGACAGACATCTCCGGGGTGGGAGATGCCGGGGTCAACGCATCACTGGGGTCACAATGGCGATCGCGCGTGGGCGACATCGATCGCGCGGTGATCGACTTCGTCAACACCCACCCGGGCGCCGACCTGAGCCGGGTCTACATCAACGTGGTGCTCCGGTAGGTTGTTGAGCATGGTGGAGATTGTCGATTTCGTTCCGCATGCGCCGGTTCCGGCGGAGATCATCGAGGAGTATCGGGGTCGGGTGCCGGATGAACTTGTCGAGGTGTGGGAGACGTATGGGTATGGGACGTTCGCGGAGGGATTCATCCGCATCATCGACCCGAAACTCTACGAAACCGAAGTCGGTGACTGCATCGGCAAAACCCAGGGCGACGGGATCTCGATCCCGATCATGGTCACCGGGCTCGGGGATCTGATCACCTGGGAACCCAGCGTCGGCGTCATCGGCATCTTCTACCGACTGAACGACACCGGCGGACTCGGCTCAATGGACGCAGTGTTCACGCTGCTCCGAGTCGGTGGTGTGAAACAGCTCACACGCAGGTACAAGTGGGATGCGTTCCCGAAGGCGGTCGCCGCGCACGGCCCGCTCGAGTTCGACCAATCGTTCATCTACGTGCCGCTCCTGTCGATGGGCGGATCACGGAAGATCGCGAACCTCCACAAACGCGACACCATCGCCTCCATCCAAGTCGCCGTCGAACTCCAAGGCCTCATCGAACACTGACAACCGAGTCCCTCAACGGTGAGACCATCAGAATCGTCCACGTGATTGTGCAGCACGTATCGTGACTGTGAGAACACACGTCATCCAGATCAACGGCAACAGCCGTGGCCCGCTTGTGGACATCTTCCGGCCTTATCCGGATCAGATTCGCGCCTCGGTGAACAACATGGACGGCGCCAAGTTCTGGGCGCTCAGTTTGTGGCGCGCGCCGGAGGGCGCGGACTTGCTGGAGGACATCCCGTTCTCTGAGAACTACATCCAGTGTGCGGGGTCGGCGCAGGCACTCACGGTGGAACTGCGCGCGGTGGATGCCAGCGGCGTCGCCCACCAGTACGTCATCGGCAAGCCCGGCGACCCGCAGGCCGGTGATCCGTCCGAGGTGATCCCGTGGGACGACGGACGCCGCAGCACCCGCGTCTACCCGAACGAAGTGTTCACCGCCGACGAAGCCGCCGACATTTTCTACGCCTACTTCCTCACCGACACCATCCCCACCACCTACCAGCGCCGCGAACTCCCCCTCGGATAACCCCGTGAAGTTCGACCCGGCTGGGGCGACCATCGACGAGCATCGCATCGACGGAACGTCCGCTGACCAGGGCCGTCTCTACGATGGGCTGATGCGGAACCCCGACGGCACCGACACGGGCATCGAGGTGAAGAGCGGGTCCGCGTCACGCAACGCCGCACAACGCGGCTTCGACGACGTCGTGAGCCACGACCGACCCGCCGTAGCGACCCTCAATGGCGAGACCATCCGAATCGTCGAGATTGTCTTGGAGCACGTACGATGACCCTCAGAACACACATCAGCGAGATGAACGGCGAAAGTCGTGGGCCGCTCATCGATAGCATCCGCCCTTATCCGGATCAGCTTCGCGCGTCGCTGAACCGAATGAATGGCATCTCGTTCTGGGCCTATAGTCTGTGGCGCGCTCCCGAGGGGACGAATCTGCTGCACGAGCTTCCGTTCTCGGAGAACTACATCCAGTGTGCAGGTTCGGCGCAGGCGCTCACGGTGGAGTTGCGTGTGGTGGATGCCAGCGGCGTCGCCCACCAATACGTCATCGGCAAGCCCGGCGACCCGCAGGCCGGTGATCCGTCCGAGGTGATCCCATGGGACGACG
>JASCPF010000122.1 GCA_029959325.1 Microbacteriaceae bacterium PS02068 | reverse complement strand
CCCTCGCCGCGGTGCGCGGCGGGGCACCCGCGACGCCGCAGCGGCCGGCGTCGATCGGCGGTCGCTGGTCGCTGCTGCCGGGGCCCAGCGCCGACGCCGCGATGCGCGCCACGGCATCCGCCAGTCTGCTGCTCGAGCGCTACGGCGTCGTCACCCGCGGCAGCGTCCAGGCTGAAGGCGTACCGGGCGGCTTCGCGCAGGCGTACCGGATCCTGGCCGGATTCGAGGATGCCGGGCACACGCGCCGCGGCTATTTCATCGAGAAGCTCGGGGCGGCCCAATTCGCGACCTCCGCGACCGTCGATCGCCTGCGGACCTTCGCCGCGGTGCCCGATCCCGCGCCGTTGCAGGGGCTCACCCTCGCTGCGACCGACCCGGCGAATCCGTACGGCGCGGCGCTGGGCTGGCCCGCCCTCGACGGCGTCGCCCACCGGCCGGGGCGCAAGGCCGGCGGCCTCGTCACGCTCGTCGACGGGGCGCTCGTGCTGTACCTCGAGCGGGGCGGGCGCTCCGCACTCGCGTTCTCGGGCGACGAGGACGTGCTGGCCGCGGCGGCGAGAAGCCTCGTCGACACCGCGCGGTCGCGCCGACTCGACACCCTGACCGTCGAGCAGGTGTCGGGCGCCTTCGTCTACGGCACCCCGGTCGGGCGGGCACTGCTGTCGGCCGGCTTCGTCGAGTCGAGCCGCGGCCTCACCCTCCGAAAACAGCGATGAGCCGCCCCGCGCCCCAGGGAGCCCCCTGATGCCCGAGGGCGACACCGTCTTCCGCGCGGCGCGGCGCCTGCACGAGGCACTCGCGGGCCACGAGGTCACGCGCTTCGACCTGCGCGTGCCGAAGTACGCCACGGCCGATCTCACCGGCGAATCCGTGCACGAGGTCGTCCCCCGCGGCAAGCACCTGCTGATGCGCATCGGCGAGATGACCCTCCACTCGCACCTCAAGATGGAGGGGCGCTGGCTCGTCTTCCGCCCCGGCGAGCGCTGGCGTTCACCCGAATACCAGGCCCGCGCGATCGTCGGCACGGCGCGCGCGGTCGCCGTCGGGTTCGAGATCGCCATGGTCGACCTCGTGCCGACGACCGAAGAGGACGATCTCGTCGGACACCTCGGCCCCGACCTGCTCGGCCCCGACTGGGATGCTGCCGAGGCCGCCCGGCGAGTGGCATCCGACCCGCGCCCCGTGCACGTGGCGATCCTCGACCAGCGGAATCTCGCCGGGCTCGGCAACGAATACGCCAACGAGCTGCTGTTCGTCCGCGGCATCCTGCCCACCCGCCCGGCGACAGAGGTGGATGCCCCGGGCCTCGTCGACACGGCATCCCGCATGATCCGCGCGAACCGCGACCGGAACGGCCGCACCTTCACGGGCGACACCCGGCCCGGGCAGCAGGACTGGGTCTACCGGCGCGAGCATAAGCCGTGCCGACGCTGCGGCACGCTGATCCGGCGCACCGAGCTCGGCGCGACCGACACGAGCGAGCGCCTCGTGTTCTGGTGCCCGGTCTGCCAGACCTGAGCGGGCACCACTCCCGACCGGGCACCACTCCTGACCGGGCACCACTGCAGACACGACTTCAGCACTCCACGACGTTGACGGCGAGACCCGCGGCGCTCGTCTCCTTGTAGCGCTCCGACATGTCGGCTCCGGTCTGGCGCATGGTCTCGATGACGGTGTCGAGAGTCACGACGTGCACGCCGTCGCCCAGCAGCGCGAGCCGCGACGCGGTCACCGCGGTCGAGGCCGCCACGGCGTTGCGCTCGATGCACGGGATCTGCACGAGACCGCCGACCGGGTCGCAGGTGAGGCCGAGGTGATGCTCCATCGCGATCTCGGCCGCGTTCTCGATCTGCGCCGGCGTACCGCCGCGGATCGCCGTCAGGCCCGCGGCGGCCATCGCACACGCGCTGCCGACCTCGGCCTGACAGCCCGCCTCCGCTCCCGAGATCGAGGCGTTGGCCTTGATGATCGAGCCCACGGCCGTCGCTGTGAGCAGGAACGTGCGCACCTCGTCCGCCGCGAAGCCCCGCTTTCGGCAGGCGTAGTACATGACCGCGGGCAGGACTCCCGCCGCCCCGTTCGTCGGCGCCGTGACCACGCGGCCGCCCGCCGCGTTCTCTTCGTTGACCGCCATCGCATAGATCGACAGCGCCTCGGGCGCCAGCGCCGCCTCGCCCGCGCGCTCGAGCGCGCGCCAGGCGGCCGCGGCGCGGCGGGGCACCTGCAGACGCCCGGGAAGGATGCCTTCGGCGCGCAGCCCGCGCTCGACGCACTCGCGCATCGCGTGCCAGATCGCGTCGAGTCCGGCGGCCGCGGCATCCTCACCTCTCCGCATCACCTCGTCGGCCCAGGCGAGCTCGGCGATCGACCGACCGTCGAGCTCATCGAGGAGCTCCTGCATCGAGCGGTAGCGCGAGACCGGCCGAGGCCCCGCCGATCCCGACCCCTCCCCCGACCCCGACGAACCGACCTCGTCGCCCACGCGCCGGATGAACCCGCCCCCGATCGAGAGGTACGTCTCAGTGGCGACCTCCCGGTCGCCGGCGAACGCCTGCAGGGTGAGCGCATTCGGATGCCCGTGATGGCGTTCGAACGGGGCGAAGACCATGTCGGCATCCCGCATCACTGCGTCGCCGATGCGCAGCGTCTCGCCCGGCGGAAGAGCGTGCAGGCGCGCCCACTCGCCGTGGACGAGCTCGGGGTCGACCGATTCCGGGCGGTGGCCGCGGAGCCCCGCGATGACGGCGTCGGGGGTGCCGTGGCCGATGCCGGTGGCGGCGAGCGACCCGTGCAGGCGACACGCGAAGCGGGTCACCGCGGGCAGCGCCCCGGCATCGGTCAGTCTCGCGACGAAGTCGAGCCCCGCGCGCATCGGGCCGACGGTGTGCGAACTCGAGGGGCCGATGCCGACGGAGAAGAGGTCGAGCGCGGAGACGTACACTCCGCGCT
>JASCPF010000121.1 GCA_029959325.1 Microbacteriaceae bacterium PS02068 | reverse complement strand
CTGCCGTGGCGGTGACGCCCGTCGTCGCCGCGACGCCCGCCGTCGCCGCGCACGAGCCGCCCACCCCCGCGGCCGAGCGTGCAGCCCCCACACCGCCCGCGCCCGCCCCGACGACGCGTCCGATCATGATCACCGGGCCCGTCGTGCCACTCGATGGGCTCGGTCTCGACGACCTCGGCGTCGCGGATCGTCTCGGCCTGGCGTCCGACGACGACGAAGTGGGGCCGACCTCGTGAGGATGCAGCTCATCCTGGCCGAGGCGTTCAGCGGCCTGCGGCGCAACGCCTCGATGGTGATCTCGGTCGTTCTCGTGACGTTCGTCTCGCTGACCTTCGTGGGCGCCGCCATGCTCATGCAGATGCAGATCGGCAAGATGCAGTCGTACTGGGCCGATCGCGCCCAGGTCTCGATCGTGATGTGCCGCGACGACTCGACCGTGCCGACGTGCGCCGATGGTGTGGCGACGGCCGATCAGCTCGCCGCCGTCAAGGAGCGCCTGGAGAGCCCCGCACTGGCAGGCATCGTGCGTGACGTGCGCTTCGAGTCCGCCGATGAGGCCTATGCGAACCTCATCGCGCTCTACGGCGACGAGTACAAGGACTACGTCACGCCGGCCCAGCTCGGCGACACCTACTGGGTCGGCCTGGTCGACCCCGGCAAGTCCGACGTGATCACCGAGGCGTTCAGCGGCGCACAGGGCGTCGAGGGCGTCAAGAATCAGATGCAGTACCTCGAGCCGCTGTTCTCTGCGCTGACCGTCGCGACCTACATCGCGGTCGGCATCGCCGCGCTGATGCTGGTCGCCGCCGTGCTGCTGATCGCCACGACCATCCGTCTCTCTGCCTATGCGCGCCGCCGCGAAGTCGGGATCATGCGACTCGTCGGGGCATCCAACCGGTTCATCCAGACCCCGTTCATCCTCGAGGGCGTCTTCGCCGCCTTCATCGGCTCGGTGCTCGCGGGCGGCGCGATCCTCGCCGGCGTGCAGTTCGGCATCGGCGGCTACCTGCAGAGCCGGGTGTCGTTCATCACGAACTGGGTCGGAGTGGGGGATGCCGCGGTCGTCATCCCCATCATCATCCTGATCGGGCTCGTGCTCGCTGCCCTGTCGGCCGGCTTCGCGATCCGCCGGTGGCTGCGCGCCTGACTCCGGGCGTGCGATAAGCTGACAGGCTGTCGTCCCGAGACGGGCGGCGAGATCAAGGAGTGCAGCCATGCCCAGGGAACGCGGGGAGAAGGTCGTCGCGACCAACCGTCGCGCGCGTCACGAGTACGCCATCGAGAAGACGTACGAGGCGGGTCTGGTGCTCACCGGCACCGAGGTGAAATCCCTCCGCGAGGGCCGTGCGAACCTGAGCGACGGCTACGCGTACATCGACGGCGAGCAGGCGTACCTCGACGCGGTGCACATCCCCGAGTACTCGCAGGGGCATTGGACCAATCACTCGTCGAAGCGCACGCGCAAGCTGCTGCTGCACAAGGCCGAGATCATCAAGCTGTCGCATGCCATCAGCGCAGGCGGCTACACGCTGATCCCGCTGAAGCTCTATTTCTCAGACGGACGCGCCAAGGTCGAGATCGCGGTCGCGAAGGGCAAGCGCGAGTACGAGAAGCGCCAGACGATCCGCGAACGCGAGGACAAGCGCGAGGCAGAGCGGGCGATGCGCAGCAAGAACCGTCTCGGCGACTGAGCACGCCGCCCGGCTATGGCGGCCTAAGACGCGGTGAAGCGCGCCTCGACGGCGGCGGTGATGACGATGTCGTCGGGTCGGAACTCGACGGCGGGCGGCGCCCCGGCATCCATCGCCATCATGGATGCCTTGGCGAACAACCGCGGCGACGGTTGCCCTGGCCCGCCGTCGCCCAGCAGACCGAGATCGGCGATCTGCACCGGCGTGTCCGTGCCGCGACCGATCGCGCCGGCGTAGGCGGTCGCGCGTTCCACGGCGACGGCGACCGCCGCCGTGGCGACCTCGCGCTCGACGCGCGCACGCGTCTCGGGGGTGAGCTGCCACTCGACCGTCCCGACCTGCAGGCCCTCGGTCGCGGCGATCTTGTTCAGCCAGTCCGACAGCGCCAGCACGTCGGTGAACGTCGCCGTGAGTTCGACCGACGCGTGGTGGACGAGATCGAGCTGACGGCCCTCGTTGTTCCAGGGGCGATCCGCCCACACGGACACCCGCTGGCTCGCCCAGTCGGCGATCGTGCCCGCATCTTTCCGGGCCGCCAGCTCGGCGCGGACGGGTTCGGCGAGCGCCGCGAGCCGCTCGACGACGCTGCCGCGCTCGGGCCCGTCGACGGCGGCGGTGACGTGCGCGGTGGCGCGTTCGGGGACGACGAGCTGCTGGCTTTCGCCGCGGACCGTGATGATGACTTCGCTCATGAGGTAGACTGTAATGCTCGGATGCTCCAGGCATCCTGAGCACAATTCCACAGTGTGACAGTGGCTCACCCTGCCGCAAGACCGTGAGGTCTGAGGGCTTCCACGGGGCTGATCGGTTTCGACAGCGCCTGTGAAGCTGCGGGAAGCGGGCCGAGGATGCAGGGTTATCTCGTAAACGACCTCTGCAAAAACATAGTTGCCGATGCAAAGCGCAACGACTTCGCCCTCGCTGCCTAAGCGAGCCTGAAGTCCGTCAGACCGTAGGCGATCCCGCTACGGACCCTGGCGTCATCTAGGGATCTTGCTGTGTGACGGGGTCTCGACGTCACACGGGACTCTTCTGAGACTGGGCTCGTCGACTTAGGTGTCTGTGACAAAGGTCGGAGCCGAGCAGAACGTCTCTACAGACTGCGCCCGGAGAAGACGCAGTATCTCAGCGTTGGACGGGGGTTCGATTCCCCCCAGCTCCACAGGTCACTGTCACACGCGGATGACACGAAGGCCGTGCCCCGATCGGGGCACGGCCTTCGTGGTGTCGCGGTGCGCGCCGCCGCCGCAACAGCGTCAGCTCTGCGGGCGCTGGATCAGCAGCAGGTTCTGCT
>JASCPF010000120.1 GCA_029959325.1 Microbacteriaceae bacterium PS02068 | reverse complement strand
CGACGCGCGCACGCACGTGCGGTGGCGCGGGCCGGCGCTCGTCGCGGCGAGCCTCGTGGCCGCGGCGGCGTTCCTGTGGCCCCTCGTCGCCCTCGCCGCGCCGACGCAGGCGCAGGCCGCCGTCCCGTACATCGCCCTGTCGCTCGCGCCACTGGCCATCGTGCTGGTGCTCGCCGCGCTCGATGCCAGCGTGCGTTCGGCGCACACCCTCGCCCTGCTCGCCGTGCTCGCCGCGATCGGTGCCGCGATCCGCATCGTCAGCACGGGCGTGGGCGGCGTGGAGGCGCTGTTCGTCCTGCTGATTCTGGCCGGTCGGGCGTTCGGCCCCCGATTCGGGCTGCTGCTGGGCGCGGCATCCATCGCCCTCTCCGCCCTGCTGTGGGGCGGGATCGGCCCGTGGCTGCCGTTCCAGATGTTCGCGTGCGGGTGGGTCGGCGCGGGCGCGGGCCTGCTGCCCCGACGCGTGCGCGGCGCGCGGGAGATCGTGATGCTCGCCGCCTACGGGGTCGTCGCGTCGTACGTGTTCGGGCTCATCATGAACATGTGGTTCTGGCCGTTCGCGGTCGGAGCCGACACGAGCATCTCGTACGTGCCCGGCGGAGCTCTCGGCGAGAACCTGGGGCACTTCCTCGTCTACTCGCTGCTCACGTCGACGGCCGGATGGGACACGCTGCGCGCGGTCACGACCGTGGTCGGACTGAGCCTCGTCGGCCGCGCGATCCTGCGCTCGCTGCGGCGCGCGAAGCCCGTGGCCGGGCCGACGGCTTCGGCAGCGCAGACGGCCGAACGGATGCCTCGCACCACAGCTACTGTCGGGGGATGATCCTCGAGCACGCGATCCTGCCGGTCAGGCCCGGCGAAGAAGCCGCCTTCGAGGCGGCGATGGCCCAAGCTCGGCCCCTGATCTCCACCCAGCCGGGGTTCGTGTCTATCTCGGTGCAGCGCAGTCTCGAGACGCCCAACGAGTATCTGCTGCTCGTCGTCTGGGAGTCCGTCGAGGCACACACCGAGGGCTTCCGCCGCTCTCCCGAGTACGAGACCTGGCGCGCACTGCTGCACCGGTTCTACGATCCTTTCCCGGTCGTCGAGCACTTCGTGGAGGTGCTCTGATGGTCGACGAGTTGCTCTCGCGCACCGCCGCGCGCGCGTGCTCGAGACAGCGCGCCGCGCCGCGCCGCGGTTGCGCAGTACCCGACCCCAGGGCTACTGCGGCCGCCGCGCCTCACTGTCGCCGCGGTTCTGCGGATCGAGATTGAGTACCTGACCGACGTACGCCATGTCGACCTCATCGGGATGCCGGATCGGGTTGAGCCACGCCAGATCGGCCCTATCGATGCCGAAGCGCCGCGCGATCTCGCTCCAGACATCGCCGCTGGCCGTCGTGTAGAGCATCCGCCCGTCGACGATCTCGACGCCGCCCTGCGCGCCGTTTCGCGCGCCACCGTCGACCGGGTCGACCCACGGGCGAGTGACCGGAGTCGTCCACGTGAGGTCGGCCTTCGCGAGAATGGGCTGCTGACAGGTCGTGCCGGCCACGGCGGTTCCCGGCTGCACGACGAGCAGCGCCGTGAAGAAGGTGGGGTCGGGGTAGGCCTCGTCCAAGAAACTGCCGATCTGACCGATCTGCGCGCCCAGTTGCCAGATGTTGTCGGACCCGCATTCGTCGATCGTGAACGGGCTGTCCGATACCGCCTCGGTCAAGCTGTTCCCCGGATCGTCCGGCAGCCAGTCGCGCGGGTAGTCGAAGTCGTACGTCGAACCGCTCTTGGTGACGGTGACCGGACCGGCATCCGTTCCATCGGCCAGCATCATCGTGCCAGTCGCGACGACGCCGTCAGGGATCGGGACGGGCGAAGGGGATGCCACGACGCCCGCGTCACCTGTCGCGGCGCCGCCGCCGGCGGCTGTCGCGACGCACCCCGTCGTCAGCAGAGAGACGAGGGCCAGGAGGGCCAGGGGGCGGGCGCGCGACAATGCGCGGTCGGAGGCGGACATGCTCTCAACCTAGCGACCCCGGCGGACTCTGCGCTGCGCGAGCCGTGGGACAATGGAGCACGGCGTCCCCCACCCGACGGGAGGCGTCGGGAAGGCACATCGTGCAGATCAGGAACTCCTCCGACTGGCGAGACGCTCTCCCCTTCGAGCTGCCGGTCGCTGCGGCCGACGCGGCGCCCGGCGATCCGACCCGCTGCGCGGGGTGCGGGGCCGACAGCGAGCCCTGGCCGCGTGAGGCGCTGTGGATCGTCAAGCACCGGCATCCGAACAATCCGGCCGGCTTCGTGCGGTACTACTGCGCCGACCACAAGCCGACGCCCAAGCTCGCCGCCCCGGTGACCACGGTGCGCGAGCGCGCGCGACAGCAGCGCTCAGCAGCCACCCCGCGGAAGGCGGCCGCGCCGACGATCCCCGAGCGGGTCGCGGTGCTGTGCCCCGACTGCTTCGTCGAGATCCCCGCCACGGGAGTGTGCGGCATGTGCGGCCAGCAGGTCGCCTGATTCCCAGCGTTTCCCCGGTCGCACGATCGAGGGATGCCACGGCAGACTGGCCGCATGCAGCCGGAACAGCGCCAGAGCCTCCTCGCCGCGTCGATCGGCACCGCCCTGGTGATCGCGTATGCCGCGTGGGCCGCCTTCCAGATCCTCGTGCTGAACCCGCTGGCCGCGGCGCCCGGCGCACCCCTCGCCGAGATCCACGCTGAGATCACGTCGGCGCAGGGATGGGGCGGATCCGCACCCGTCTACATCACGCTGGGCATCGGCGTCGCACTCGCGCTCGTGTTCCTGCTCCTCGCCCGGCCGATCGGATCGCCGACGGTCACCGCGGCGATCTACCTCGTGCTCCTCGTGCTCGGTGCCGTCGGCTACTTCTCGGCCTCGTTCGACACCGGCATGAGTCTGGCCGACACGTACAACATCAGCGGCGGCGACCACTCGCCGTGGTCTTGAGCCGCCCCCTTCATTCGGTCCGGACGTTCTGTGAGTCGTCGGTTTCCATTTGATGGGTGCACTGTCGAGCGTACTCGGCTGGGGGTAGGTAGCCGAGCGAGGAGTGCCGGCGGTGGTGGTTGT
>JASCPF010000011.1 GCA_029959325.1 Microbacteriaceae bacterium PS02068 | reverse complement strand
GCCCGGCTCGGAGACGCCGTCACCGACGAGCTGCGCGCGCTCGCGCTGCCCGACGCACGCGTTGTGGTCGCCGTCGAGCCCGGCGCGGCATCGGCCGCGGGGCGCGACGACGTGACGATCCTGCTGGCGCCGCACCCCGGCGCCGATCCCCGACCGGTGGCGCGCAGCGCCTCGGGAGGCGAGCTGAGCCGCGTGATGCTCGCGATCGAGGTCGTGATCGCGGGCAACGGCGGTGTACCGACGTTCGTGTTCGATGAGATCGACGCGGGCATCGGCGGCGCCGCCGCCATCGAGGTCGGGAGGCGGCTGGCATCCCTCGCACGCTCGAGCCAGGTCATCGTCGTCACCCATCTCGCGCAGGTCGCCGCGTTTGCGAACAACCACCTGTCGGTCGTCAAGGCGAGCGATGGGTCCGTCACGGCATCCAGCGTCCGTATCCTTGAGGGATCGGCGCGCGAAGCCGAGATGGCGCGGCTGCTCTCCGGCCTGCCCGACTCGCCCGCCGCACTCGAACACGCTCGGGAGCTCCTCAGCCTGGGCAAGACTTCACTGATAGGATGAAAGCCCGTGACGGACACTCATTCAGACACGGACCGGCCAGCTTTTCGCACGGCGCAGAACGACACCACCAAGCACATCTTCGTGACCGGCGGTGTCGTTTCCTCGTTGGGGAAGGGCCTGACCGCCGCGTCGCTGGGCAACCTTCTCACCGCGCGCGGTCTGCGCGTGGTGATGCAGAAGCTCGACCCCTACCTGAACGTCGACCCGGGCACGATGAACCCGTTCCAGCACGGCGAGGTGTTCGTCACCGATGACGGCGCCGAGACCGACCTGGACATCGGGCACTACGAGCGCTTCCTCGACATCGAGCTGAGCCAGGCTGCGAACGTCACCACCGGCCAGATCTACTCGCAGGTGATCGCAAAGGAGCGGCGCGGCGAGTACCTCGGCGACACCGTGCAGGTCATTCCGCACATCACCGACGAGATCAAGCGCCGCATGCGCCTGCAGGCCTCCGAATCGCCGCAGCCCGACGTGATCATCACCGAGATCGGCGGCACGGTCGGCGACATCGAGTCGCAGCCGTTCATCGAGTCGGCCCGGCAGATCCGCCACGAGCTCGGCCGGAAGAACGTCTTCTTCGTGCACGTGTCCCTCGTGCCGTACATGGGCGCCTCGGGTGAGCAGAAGACCAAGCCCACGCAGCACTCCGTGCAGGCGCTGCGCCAGATCGGCATCCAGCCCGACGCGCTCGTGCTGCGCAGCGACCGGCCCGTGACCGAGTCGAACAAGCGCAAGATCGCGCTGATGTGCGACGTCGACGAGGATGCCGTCGTGAACGCCGTCGACGTCCCGTCGATCTACGACATCCCGACCATGCTGAACACGCAGGGTCTCGACGCGTACATCGTCGACGCGCTGGGCCTCGGCCGCAAGGCGCAGGACGTCGACTGGACGCGCTGGAGCAAGGTGCTGAACGCCGTGCACAACCCGAAGCACGAGGTCACGATCGGGCTGGTCGGCAAGTACATCGACCTGCCCGACGCCTACCTGTCGGTCACCGAAGCGCTGAAGGCCGGCGGTTTCGCGCAGGAGACCAAGGTCAACATCACCTGGATCCCCTCCGACCTGTGCGAGACGCCGGAGGGTGCCGAGAAGGCGCTCGCGCCGCTCGACGGCATCGTGGTTCCCGGCGGCTTCGGCATCCGCGGCATCGAGGGCAAGCTCGGCGCGCTGCGGTTCGCGCGCGAGCAGGGCATCCCGACCCTCGGCATCTGCCTGGGCCTGCAGTGCATGGTGATCGAGTACGCGCGGAACGTCGCCGGCATCGCGGATGCCTCGTCGAGCGAGTTCGACCCCGACACCGCCCACCCGGTGATCGCGACCATGGCCGAGCAGGTCGACATCATCGACCACGGCGACCTGGGCGGCACGATGCGGCTGGGCCTCTACGAGGCAGAGCTCGCCGAGGGTTCGCTCGCCGCCGAGGTCTACGGCGCCGATCGCGCGAGCGAGCGCCACCGCCACCGGTACGAGGTCAACAACCGGTACCGCGACCAGATCGCGGAGGCGGGAATGTGGTTCTCGGGGCTGTCGCCCGACCGGAACCTCGTCGAGTACGTCGAGCTGCCGCGCGAGCAGCACCCGTACTACATCGCGACGCAGGCGCACCCCGAGCTGCGCTCGCGCCCGACCGAAGCGAACCCGCTGTTCCGCGGGCTCGTCGCAGCGGCGCTCGAGCGGCACCGCGCGAGCGAGCTGTTCGAGGACGAGCCCTTCGACGAGCTGGCGGCCTCGGCATGACCGACGGCACGATCGACAGCTCGGCCCACGAGCTGCGCGACGAGCCCGTAGACCTCGAGGTCATCTCGAGCGACCTCGTCTACTCGGGGCGCGTGTGGGACGTCCGCAGCGAGACGGTGCGTTTCGGCGACGACGAGCTGACCCGTCAGTTCGTCGCCCATCCGGGAGCTGCCGCCGTCGTCGCCCTCGACGAGGACGAGCGCGTCGTGCTGATCCAGCAGTATCGGCATCCCATCCGCCATCGCGACTGGGAGATCCCCGCCGGCCTGCTCGATGTGCCCGGTGAACCTCCGATCGAGGCGGCCCGGCGCGAGCTGGCCGAAGAGGTCGACCTGGTCGCGGAGCGCATGGAGCCGCTCGTGAGCGTGTTCACGACACCCGGGGGCAACGACGAGGTCATCCACATCTTCCTCGCCCGCGAGCTCACCCCGGCGCCCCACGCCTTCGATCGCGAGGGCGAAGAGGCCGAGATGCGCGTCGAACGCGTGCCGCTGACCGACGTCATCGACGCCGTGCTCGCGGGGCGCTTCCGCAATGGCATCCTCGCGACGGGCGTGCTCGCCGCGGCAGAGCGGCTGCGCCGGGAGTGAGGTGAAGCTCACCCGCGCTGTCGACGCCTACGTGCGGCACATCTCGATCGAGCGCGGACTGTCGGGGCACACGGTCGCGGCCTATCGGCGCGACCTGGCGGTGTATCGCGCGTGGCTCGAAGACCGCGGCATCCACGACACGACCGACGTCGACGCCGCACTCGTCGCGGCGTTCGCGGCCGAGCGTGCGTCAGCGCAGCCGCCGCCGGCGTCGACCTCGCTGGCGCGGCTGCAGTCGTCGGTGCGGGGGCTGCACCGCTTCCTCGTGCGCGAGGGCATCGCCGATGCCGACCCCAGCGAGCGGCTGCGCCCGCCGAAGGCGCCCCAGCGGCTGCCGAAGGCCCTGTCGGTCGAGCAGGTCGAAGCGGTGCTGGATGCCGCGGGGCCGGCCCCCGGCGCACATGTCGACGCGGATCTCACGCAGCTGCGCGACCGCGCACTGCTCGAACTTCTCTATGCGACCGGGGCGCGGGTGTCGGAGGTGATGCAGCTCGACGTCGACGATCTCACCCACGGCGACGTGCTGCGCGTGCGCGGCAAGGGGTCGAAGGAGCGGATCGTGCCGGTCGGCTCGTACGCGCGCGCGGCCGTCGACGCGTATCTCGCCCGCGCTCGCCCCGAACTGGCGCGGCGCGGGAAGGCCACGCCGCGGCTGTTCCTCGGGGCGCGGGGTGCGCCGCTGTCGCGCCAGGGCGCGTGGCTCATCATCCAGGCCGCTGCCGAACGGTCGGGGCTCACGGCGCACGTGTCTCCGCACACGTTCCGGCACTCGTTCGCGACGCACCTGCTGCAGGGCGGCGCCGACGTGCGCGTCGTGCAAGAGCTGCTCGGGCACGCATCGGTCGCGACGACGCAGATCTACACGCACGTGACCGTCGACGCCCTGCGCGACGTCTACCTCACGTCGCACCCCCGCGCGCGCTGAGGCCCCGCAGCGCGTGCCCGGTGTTATGCACGGTTCGAAAAGCAGGCGCGAACGCCCCGATCCCGGGAAAAATGGCACCGTGACCACGGCTGAGCCTGCTTTCCGAACGTTCCGGCCCTCGCGGGCGCTCGCCGTCTGGTGGATCGTCGCGGGTGCGCTCGGCGGCATCGTGGCGTTCCTGCTGTACCTCGAGTACATCGGTCAGCTGACCGGCGCCACGCCGCTGATCAGCTGCAGCATCAGCCCCATCGTGACCTGCGGCCCCAACCTGCTGTCGCCGGGAGGCAATCTGCTGGGGTTCAGCAACTCGATCATCGGCATCATGCTGTTCTTCGGCCCGATCTACGCGGGCGTCACCGCGCTCGCCGCGCCCGGGGGTCTGCGCGCCTGGTATTGGCGCGTCTACGCGCTGTTCGTCGCTGGCGCCTTCGTGTTCGTGCATGTGCTGGCGTACCGCAGCGTGTTCGAGTACGGCTCACTGTGCCCGTGGTGCATGGTGGTCTGGCTCGTCACGATCCCGCTGTTCTGGACGGTCGCCGGCTGGACGCTCCGCGCCGGGGTGTGGGGGAGCTCTCCCGGCGCGCGGCGCGTGGGGGCGACGGTGCTGTCGTGGCTGCCGCTGATCGTGGTGCTCGACTACCTGGTGATCGCCGTCGCCGCGCAGCTGCGGTTGGATGTCATCGGCAGCATCTTCTGACCGCCCGCCTCCGACCCTCGCCGATCTTTCACGGCGGAAGAGCCGGCGGGCGTGCGGGCGCTCCGCGCACACTGGCTGCATGGATTCCGCCCGCCCCGCACGCAGGCGGCTGTTCGGCGGGGCCGCGGGGCGCAGCGCCCGCGCGGAGGCCCCCCACGACGAGTGCTCGGGTCACACCGAGCGCGCCACGGCCCGGCCCGGCTTCGAGTACCTCCCGGCCGACCGCGTCTACCTCGATTCGGCGTGTCAGACGATGCGCCCCCAGCCCGTGATCGACGCCGTCCAGGACTACTACCTGCACACGGGCGCGTGCGGGGCTCGGGTCGGCTACGAGGCCGGACGACGAGTGGATGCCGAGGTGGCGCGCACCCGCGAGCGGGTGCTGGCCGCCCTCGGGGTCGCACCGCGGCGATACGACTGCGCGTTCACGCTGAACACGACGTACGGTCTCGGCCTGCTGCTGTCGGGGCTGCCCGACCTGCCGGGCGGCAGGTACGCCCGCATCGTCACGACCGTCACCGAGCACAACGCCGTGTTCCTCTCGACCATCGCGGCCGCCCGGCGCCGGGGCATCCCGCGCGTCGTTCTCGAGCGCGACGACGAGGGTCGCGTGCTCGCCGATGACGAGGTGCTGCGCGATGCGCTCGTGGTCGTGTCGGCGATGGACAACGTCGTCGGCCTCGTCACGCCGGGTCTGCGAGAGCTGATCGAGACCGCGCACCGGGTGGGCGGCACGGTCATCGTCGACGCCGCGCAGGCGGCTGCCCACGCCCTCGACGCACTGCGGGGCCTCGACGCCGACGCGATCTGCTTCTCGGCGCACAAGATGTACGGGCCCTCGCTCGGGATCGTCGTCGCCACGCGAGAGCTGCTCACGGCGCTCGACCCCGTCATCGTGGGCGGCGGCCAGGTGAGCGCCGTGTCATCCGACGACTACACTCTGCTGCCCGATCCGCACGCCCGACTCGAACCCGGGTTGCAGGCCTGGGCGGAGATCATCGGCTTCGGCGCGGCCCTCGACTGGATCACCGGCTTCCGGAGCGCCGCGGGTGAGACCCTCGCCGTGCACGAGGAGCGTCTCGCCGCACGCCTGTACGACGGTCTGGTCGCGCTGCCTCAGCTGCGCATGATCGGCGCCGTGCCTACACCGGTGATGTCGGTGCTGCCCGAGCGGGTCGACGGTCACCGGCTGGCCGCGTTTCTGTCGCGCGCCGACATCGCCGTGCGCAGCGGCTCGTTCTGCGCGCACTACTGGCTCATCGAACGCCGCGGGCTCGGCCCGCTCGTGCGCTTCAGCCTGGGTGCCCACAACACCGACGCCGACGTCGACCGCACGCTCGAGGTCATGACCTCGATGATGAAGGGTCTGTGACGTGGTCTGCATCGCCGCCTTCATCGTCGTGCTCGTGCTGTCGGCCGTCTCGGCGAAGTACCGCCGTCTGCTCGGGAAGGCGTGGGCGTGCACGTGGCGCCGCGTGACGCTGCGCCCCTGCGACATCACGTTCCGCGACGACGTCAAGAACTCGATGCTGGCGCCGCTCGCCGTGCGTGCGCCGCGGCTCGTGCGCCCGGCGAGCATCGCGATCGAAATCGTCGCGTGGATCATGGTGCTGAGCCTGATCGTGAGTCTCTATCTGCTCGGTCGCAGCGGCCTGAATCTCTTCGTCTATGGCACGTGCGACAAGCAGAACGCGCAGGCGTGCTCGCTCGCGGCGCAGGCGTGCTCGATCGACGCCGTCGAGCCGGGCTTCTGGGAGTCGATCGGCAAGGGTGACGTCCTCGGAGCATTCGGGCGCGAGTTCGCGTCGGTCGGCGACACCATCGCGACGGTTCCGAGCAGGCTGCGCACGTGGGATGCCGCGGATTTCGCGTCATCCGACGCCACCTATCTGGGCGGCTACGTCGAGGGCCGACCGACGGCGCTCGACGTGCTCGACCCCGGCTGCCGCTTCTGCGCCCAGCTCTTCCGCAACATGCGCGATGCCGGCTTCGACAAGACGCACAACGTGACCTATCTCGTCTATCCGATCCACAGCGAGTTCGGCGACAAGTTCGTGAACTCGCAGCTCATCGCGACCTACCTCACGGCGGTCCGCGCCTTCGAAGAGCAGCGCTCGGCCACGGACGGCGCGGCGCCCGCGGAGACGGGCGACTGGTTCATCCTCGAGCAGCTGTTCACGACCGAGACCGCGGGCGGCCAGCCGACCCAGGAATGGATGAACGCCGCGTCCGCCGACGAGGCGACGGTGCGGCTGCAGCAGTGGCTCGCCGCCGCCGGATACACCCCCGAGCAGGTGCAGCAGATCGTGGAGCTCACGACCTCGCCCGAGGTCGAGGCATCCCTCGCCCACACGCGTGAGGTCGTCGAAGACCAGATCCGCACCGTGTCGATCCCGTCGTTGATCGCCGGAGGTCGCCTGCACGCGGGCCTTGTCGACGTCGACACTCTGCGGGGCCTCGACTGAGCCTGCGTCACCCTGTGCGAGAATCGCAGGGCAGGTCCTGGGAAGGACAGCAGAAAGCAGGAGTTTCGGTGGCGGACAAGACGCGGGGGACGACGAAGGCCTCTTCGGAGGACACCCCGATGGGCCCGACCGGGCGTCCCTATCACGGCTTCCCGACCCCGCCGCCGCTCGATTCGCACGGACCGGCGCGCATCATCGCCCTCTGCAACCAGAAGGGCGGCGTCGGCAAGACGACGACCACGATCAACCTCGCTGCTTCGCTCGCGCAGTACGGGCGCCGCGTCCTCGCGATCGACTTCGACCCGCAGGGGGCTCTCTCGGCCGGGCTCGGCATCGCGACGCACGACGTGCCCACGATCTACGACCTGCTGCTCGACACCAAACGCGACCCGCACGAGGTGATCGTGCACACCTCGGTCGAGGGGCTCGACATCATCCCCGCGAACATCGACCTGTCGGCGGCCGAGGTTCACCTCGTGAACGAGGTCGCGCGCGAGACGATCCTGGCGCGCGTGCTGCGCAAGGTCGCTGCCGAGTACGACGTCATCCTCATCGACTGCCAGCCCTCGCTCGGCCTGCTGACGGTCAACGCGCTCACCGCGAGCCACGGCGTGCTCATCCCGCTGGAGTGCGAGTTCTTCGCGCTGCGCGGCGTCGCGCTGCTGATCGAGACGATCGACAAGGTGCGCGATCGCCTGAACCCCTCGATCGAACTCGACGGCGTGCTCGCCACGATGTACGACCCGCGCACGCTGCACTCGCGCGAAGTCCTCGAGCGGGTCGTCGAGGCGTTCGGCGACGACGTGCTCGAGACCGTCATCGGGCGCACCGTGAAGTTTCCGGATGCCTCGGTGTCGGGCGTGCCGATCACGACGTTCGCGCCCGAGCACGCTGCGGCGCAGGCGTATCTGCGCCTCGCGCGGGAGCTGGTCGCCCGTGGCGCCGTCGCCTGACGACCCCTCGACGAGCTCGGGGACCGAGGAATCGGTCGTTGAGCGAGCGGAGCGAGTCGAAACGCCCGAAACGCCCGCAACGCCCGAAGCCGGGTTCCGGGTCTCGCAGGCGGGATTCGACGGGCCGTTCGACCTGCTGCTGAGCCTGCTCGGCAAGCACGAGCTCGACATCACCGAGATCTCCTTGAGCAAGGTCACCGACGAGTTCATCGCGTACCTGAAGGGATTGGATGCCGCAGAAGAGCTCGAGCAGGCATCCGAATTCCTCGTCGTTGCGGCGACCCTGCTCGATATGAAGGTCGCGGGGCTGCTGCCGCAGGGTGAGCTCGTCGACGCCGAGTCGGTCGCCCTGCTCGAGGCGCGCGACCTGCTGTTCGCGCGGCTGCTGCAGTATCGCGCGTTCAAGGAGGTGTCGGCGTGGTTCGAACGCTCGCTGCGACGCGAGGACCGTCGCCACGTGCGCTCGGTGCGGCTCGACGAGAAGTACCGGCGCGCCGTGCCCGAGCTCGTCTGGACGCTCTCGAAGGACGACTTCGCCGCGATCGCGCTGATGGCCTTCACGCCGAAGGAGATCCCGCACGTCGGGCTCGACCACCTGCACGCGCCACTCGTGTCGATCCGCGAGCAGGCGGCCGTCGTGGTCACTCTGCTGCGAGGCGCCGGCACGCTGACCTTCCGCGCGCTGATCGCGGGCGCCCCTGAGACCGGCATCGTGGTCGCGCGCTTCCTTGCGGTGCTCGAGCTGTATCGTCACGCCGCCCTTTCGTTCGAGCAGCTCGAGCCGCTCGGCGAGCTGACCCTGCGCTGGACCGCCGAGCGGTGGTCCGAAGAGAACCTCGCCTCGTTGGGAGCCGACTATGACCGATGACCACCTGAACCCGGTCCCTGAGCCTGTCGAAGGGCCAGGGAGCTCCGCGACCGACACCGAGGAAGCACCGGCGCGCTCGCAGGAGCCCGTCGACATCGCCCGGCGCATCGAGGCGATTCTGCTGGTGGTCGACGAGCCGCAGAGTCTCGTCGCGCTCGCCGCCGCCGTCGGGTCGCCGGTGCCCGCCGTGCGGCAGGCCGTCGAGGGGCTCGTCGCCGACTACGACGGCGAGAGCGGCGGACCTCGTCGCGGCTTCGAACTGCGCGAGGTCGGCGGCGGCTGGCGTCTCTACGTGCGCGAGGAACACGATGACCTGGTCTCGGAGTTCGTGAACGCGCAGGCGCCCAGCCGCCTGTCGCAGGCGGCGCTCGAGACGCTCGCCGTCATCGCGTACAAGCAGCCCGTCACCCGCAGCCAGGTCGCCGCCATCCGAGCCGTGAACGTCGACTCGGTCGTGCGCACGCTCGTCGCGCGGGGCCTCATCACCGAGCTGTTCACCGACCCAGAGACCGGCGCCATCAACTACGGCACGACCGACGCGCTGCTCGTCAACCTCGGGATCAACTCCCTCGACGAGCTGCCGCACATCTCGCCGCTGCTCGACGACGGATCCGACGGTTTCGACAGCGAGGTGATCCGGTGACCCTTCGACAGGCTCAGGGACCGGACGGGGCTCAGGGACCGGAGCCCGAGGGTGTGCGGCTGCAGAAGGTGCTCGCGAACGCCGGCGTCGCGTCGCGGCGTGTGTGCGAGCAGTACATCGTCGAGGGGCGCATCCGCGTGAACGGCGAGGTGGTCACCGAGCTGGGCCGACGCATCGACCCGGAACACGACCTCGTCGACGTCGACGGCACCGCGATTCAGCTGGATGCCACGAAGCGCTACATCATGCTCAACAAGCCGACCGGGGTCGTCTCGTCGATGAAGGACGAGCACGGCCGCCCCGACCTGCGCCGCTATACGAAGGATTGGGACGAGCGGCTCTACAACGTCGGTCGGCTGGATGCCGAGACGAGCGGTCTGCTCGTGCTGACCAACGACGGCGACCTGGCGCACGTGCTCGCGCATCCTTCGTTCGGCGTCACGAAGGTCTACATCGCCAAGGTCGAGGGTCGGGTCACGGCGCAGACGATCGCGCGGCTGACGAAGGGCATCGAGCTCGAGGACGGTCCGATCGCCGCCGATAAGGCGCGGCTGTTGGATTCGACCCCTCGACAAGCTCGGGGACCGGGCGGGGCTCGGGGACCGGAGACGAGCCTCGTCGAGCTGACGCTGCATTCCGGGCGCAATCGGATCGTGCGACGCATGATGGCGGAGGTCGGCCACCCGGTGATCGACCTCGTGCGTCGCCAGTTCGGTCCGCTGCACCTGGGTGCCCTCCCGGCGGGCCGAGCCCGCGAATTGACTACAGTGGAACGTGGCGCCCTGCTCACCGTGGCGCGCCAGGCGGCGCCGAGTGACGACACGAGTGCAGACACGGCGCCTGCCGATCCGAAGGCTGACTCCTAGGCGGAAACCGTGACCGATTCGACCGTCGCTGACGCGCGCGTGCGCGCCGCGCGCACTTCGGGCACGGTACGAGTCGTCGGCGCCGGTCTGCTCGGGTCGAGCATCGGCCATGCGCTCCGGGGTCTCGGCGTCGACGTCGCGCTCGCGGATGCCTCGCCGGCTCAGCTTCGGCTCGCGATCGACTACGGCGCCGGGCGCGCCGCTGCCGAGGACGATGCGCCCGCGCTGATCGTCGTGGCCGTGCCGCCGGACGTCATCGCCGACGTCGTCGAACGTGAATTGCGGGCGTTCCCGGGCGCCGTCGTGACCGATGTCGCCAGCGTCAAGCTCGAGCCGCTCGAGGCGCTGCGCGCGCGCGGCATCGACCTGACCCACTACATCGGATCGCACCCGATGGCGGGGCGTGAGCGCGGGGGAGCGATCTCCGCCCGCGCCGACATCTTCGTGGGGCGGCCCTGGGTCGTCTGCCGCGACGAGGAGACCCCGGCATCCGACCTCGCGCTCGTCGAGGGTCTCGCGCTCGACCTCGGCGCGACGCCGATCGAGATGACCCCCGATGAGCACGACCGCGCCGTCGCGCTCGTCTCGCACGTGCCGCAGCTCGTGGCATCCCTGCTCGCGGGTCGCTTCGTCGACGCGCCCGACGACTCGTTGCGCCTCGCGGGCCAGGGCGTCCGCGATACGACGCGGATCGCGGCGTCGGCTCCGGAGCTGTGGGTGCAGATCCTCGGCGCGAACGCGGCGCCCGTCGTCGACGTGCTCGATGCCCTCGCCGACGACCTGCGGGGTGTCGCCGACGCGCTGCGCGACCCCGAGACGCCGGGCGCGCGACGCGCGGTCGCCGACACGATCCGTCGGGGCAACGACGGCGTCGAGCGCCTGCCCGGGAAGCATGGGCAGAAGCGACACTTCGAGTCGCTCGTCGTCATGGTCGACGACACTGCGGGCCAGCTCGGCCGCCTGTTCGGCGACCTGGGCGAGCTCGAGGTCAACGTCGAAGACCTGCGACTGGAGCACTCGCCGGGGGCGCAGTTCGGCCTCGCCGAGATCAGCGTCACGCCGAGCGCCGTGCGCCGTGCCACCGTCGGCCTCGAAGAGCGGGGCTGGAAGATTGCGAGCCTGCCCTCATGACTGACCCTTCGACAAGCTCAGGGACCGGTGCCAGCCCAGGGACCGACCCTTCGACAAGCTCAGGGACCGGCCCTTCGACAAGCTCCGGGGCCAGTTCGGGGACCGTCGCGATCGCGATCGACGGGCCGGCCGGCTCAGGTAAGTCGAGCGTCTCGAAGCAGGCCGCGCGGCGCCTCGGCTTCGGCTACCTCGATACGGGTGCCGCGTATCGCGCCCTCGCCTGGTACGTGCTCGACCGCGCCGCCGATACCTCTGATGAGATCGCCGTGCTGGATGCCGCGGAGGAGTTCCCCTACGCCATCTCGCTCGACCCCGACGACTACTGGGTGCGGGTCGGCGAGACCGACGTGACCGACGCGATCCGCGAGCCGCGCGTGACCGCCGCTGTCAGCGGCGTCGCGCGGGTGCCTGTCGTGCGCGCCCGCGTCAACGACCTGTTCCGTGCGCTCGTCGAGGCATCCGGACGACCCGGTGTCGTCGTCGAGGGCCGCGACATCACGACCGTCGTCGCGCCCGATGCCCCCGTGCGCATCCTGCTGACCGCCGACCCCGAGGTGCGCGCCGCGCGCCGCAGCGCCGAGCTGACCGGCCACGATGCCGGTGCCGTCGCCGCGGCGCTGCACCGCCGTGACGCCGCCGACAGCAAGGTCGTCGACTTCCTCACCGCCGCCGACGGCGTGACGGTCGTCGACTCGACCGATCTCGATTTCGCCCAGACCGTGGATGCCGTCTTGAACGTCATCGCCACGGGCATCCACCGACAGGAGCGCGCAGATGGCCGCTGAAGACGAGTACGAAGGCGGCCCCGACCGCCTCGATGAGAAGATGGCCGACCTCGACGAAGAGCTCGCCGAGGCGCGCGCCGCGGCGCTGCGTGCGTCGCTGGCCGACTACGACCTCGACGATGAGGACGCCGAGCTGCTGGCAGGTCTGACCGCGGGCGGCGAGCCCGTCGAACTGCTGCCGGCGCTGCCGGTCGTCGCGATCGTCGGGCGGCCCAACGTCGGCAAGTCGGCCCTCGTGAACCGCATCCTCGGGCGCCGCGAGGCCGTCGTCGAGGACACCCCCGGGGTGACCCGCGACCGCGTGACGTACAAGGCCGAGTGGATGGACCGTCGGTTCACCCTCGTCGACACGGGCGGATGGGAGCCGGATGCCAAGGGCATCGACCGCTCCGTCGCGGCCCAGGCCGAGATCGCGATCGACCTCTGTGACGTCGTGCTCTTCGTCGTGGATGCCATGGTCGGTGCCACCGCGACCGACGAAGCCGTGGTGCGCCTGCTGCGCACGACGAAGAAGCCGGTCTTCCTCGTCGCGAACAAGATCGACGACGCCCGCCAAGAGCCCGAGGCGGCGGCGCTGTGGAACCTCGGCCTCGGCCAGCCCTACCCGGTGTCGGCCATCCACGGCCGCGGCGTCGCCGACCTGCTCGACGAGGTCATGAAGGTGCTGCCCGAGATCTCCGCTGTCGCGAAGGCCGAGCTCGGTGGGCCGCGCCGCGTCGCGATCCTCGGCCGACCGAACGTCGGCAAGTCGTCGCTGCTGAACAAGGCGGCCGGCGAAGAGCGCGTCGTCGTGAACGAGCTCGCAGGCACGACCCGTGACCCGGTCGACGAGATCGTCGAGCTGGGCGGCAAGCTGTGGCGGTTCGTCGACACCGCAGGCATCCGTCGTCGCGTGCACCTGCAGCAGGGTGCCGACTTCTACGCGTCGCTGCGCACGTCGGCCGCGCTCGAGAAGGCCGAGGTCGCCGTCGTCGTGCTGGATGTCTCGCAGTCGATCAGCGTGCAGGACCTCAACATCATCGACCTCGTGCTCGAGTCGGGGCGCGCGCTCGTGCTGGCGTTCAACAAGTGGGACCGCCTGAACGACGTCGACCTGGAGAACGCCGACCGCCGCCGCTACCTCGAGCGCGAGATCGAGCAGGACCTCGCCCACGTCACGTGGGCGCCGCGCGTGAACATCTCTGCGCGCACCGGGCGTCACCTCGACAAGCTCGTGCCCGCGCTCGAGACGGCCCTCCAGTCGTGGGATCAGCGCATTCCGACGGGCAAGTTCAACGCGTTCCTCTCCGAGCTCGTGGCCGAGCATCCGCACCCGCTGCGGGGTGGCAAGCAGCCGCGCATCCTGTTCGGCACCCAGGCATCCACGCGCCCGCCGACGTTCGTGCTGTTCACGACCGGATTCCTCGACCCGGGCTACCGCCGGTTCATCCAGCGGCGCCTGCGCGAGATCTTCGGCTTCGAGGGCACGCCGATCATCACGAACATGCGCGTGCGCGAGAAGCGCCAGCGCTGACTCATTCCCGGCGCGGCGGAGGGCGTTTCGACTCGCTGACCGCGTTTCGACTCGCTGCGCTCGCTCAACGACCGGGGGGAGGACCCCAGGCGTTGAGCGAGGGAGCGCAGCGAGCGAGTCGAAACGTCCGCACGACCGTTGATGGGGTTCCGCACGCGTTCCATATTCAGTCTCCTCGACGGCCACAGGCGCGGCTCGCCGCGGAAATACGCGAGCGGCAGCCGCCGCCGCTCGCGTGCAGACTGAATACGGAACGTCAGCGCACGACGAGGCTCTGGAATCGCTCCACCGGCAGGTCGTCGAGGCGCAGATTGGATGCCTCGGCATCCGACACCCGCGGCAGCGGCACGCGCGTGCCCGCCGCGCGGAACCGCTGTACCGCCCAGTGATCGACGCCCGCGTCGGCGAGCCGGCATCCGAGCGCGCGCAGGTGCGCGTCGTCGATCGCGGCGGGGTGCACGGTCGTGCGCACCTCGAGGTCGAGCGGACGACGCGACCCGGCGCGCAGCAGGCGGTTTCCGAGCACGAGCTCGAGCGACCGCCATGCGTTCTCTGCGCTGTTCGGGCGGCCCGTGACGAGGTCGTAGTCGCCCGGCAGTGCTTTGATGTCGAGGCCGACCCAATCCACGTGGGGCAGCGCGAGCCCGAGCAGGCCAGGATAGGCGCCGCCGGTGTGCAGCCCGACACGGAAGCCGAGCGCCCGCACGGCCTCCATCGCGGGCACGAGCGCACGCTGCAGGGTCGGCTCGCCGCCTGAGAAGACGACGCCGTCGAGCAGGCCGATGCGGTCGCAGAGCAGGTCGACGACCTCGCTCCACGCCACCCCGCCCTCGGCGCGCGGATCGATCAGCGCCGGGTTGTGGCAGTAGAAGCAGGTCCACGGGCATCCCTGCAGGAACACCGTCGCCGCGAGCGTGTCGGGCCAGTCGACCGTCGAGAACGGGGTGAATCCCGCGATGTTCAGCTCGTGAGCTGCGGCAGTGCGAACCATGACTCCTCCAACGAGGCGGCGGGTGCGACGAAGTACGTTCGCTCCGAAGCTTCGCCCTTTTTGCCGATGTTGAACCCCGATATGGGCCGGAAGTAACCCATCACGCGGGTCCACACCTCGCACTCTGCGGCGCACGTGGGGCAGCTCTCGTGATGCCCCGAGACGTAGCCGTGCTGCGGGCAGATCGAGAACGTCGGCGTGATCGTCAGATACGGCAGGCGGAAGTGCTCGAGCGAGCGCCGCACGAGGTCGCGGCACGCGGCGGCCGATTCCATCGCCTCGCCGAGGTACAGGTGCAGCACCGTGCCGCCGGTGTACTTCTGCTGCAGCGGCTCTTGCAGCGCCATCGCGAGGAACGGGTCGGCGGTGAACCCCACCGGCAGCTGCGACGAGTTCGTGTAGTAGGGGTTCGCGGCCGTGCCGGCGTGCAGGATGCCATCGAAGCGCGCGATGTCCTCTTTCGCGAACCGGTACGTGGTTCCCTCGGCGGGCGTCGCCTCGAGGTTGTACATGCGTCCGGTCTGCTCTTGGAACCCGACGATCCGCTCCCGCACGCGATCGAGCAGCCGGACCGCGGCGGCCGCCCCCTGCTCGTCGGTGATGTCGAGCGTGTCGCGGGAGAGGTTCCGCACGTACTCGTTGACGCCGTTGACGCCGATGGTCGAGAAGTGGTTGTCGAGGGTGCCGAGGTAGCGCTTCGTGTAGGGGAACAGCCCGCCCTCGATGTGGCGCGTGATCACGGCGCGTTTGGCTTCGAGGCTATCTTTCGCGATGTCGAGCAGCTCGTCGAGGCGTGCGAGGGCGGCGGCCTCGTCGCCCGAGTGCACGAAGCCGAGGCGCGCGCAGTTGATCGTGACGACGCCGATCGACCCGGTCTGCTCGGCCGAGCCGAACAACCCGTTGCCGCGCTTGAGCAGCTCGGTGAGGTCGAGCTGCAGGCGGCAGCACATCGACCGGATCATGCCCGGGTCAAGGTCCGAGTTCACGAAGTTCTGGAAGTAGGGCAGGCCGTACTTGGCGGTCATCGCGAAGAGCGCCTCGACGTTCTCGCCGTCCCAGTCGAAGTCTTTCGTGATGTTGTAGGTCGGGATCGGGAACGTGAAGGCGCGCCCCTCGGCATCCCCCTCCGACATCACCTCGATGAACGCCCGATTGATCAGGGCCATCTCGGGTGCGAGCTCGCCGTAGGTGAAGGGCTGCACTTCGCCGCCGACGAGCGGGCGCTGGTCGCGGAGGTCGCTGGGGCAGACCCAGTCGAAGGTGAGGTTCGTGAACGGCGTCTGCGTGCCCCAGCGGCTCGGCACGTTGAGGTTGAAGACGAACTCCTGCATCTGCTGGCGGATCTCGTCGTAGGTGAGGGCATCGCGGCGGACGTAGGGCGCGAGGTAGGTGTCGAACGAGCTGAATGCCTGCGCGCCGGCCCATTCGTTCTGCAGCGTGCCGAGGAAGTTGACGAGCTGGCCGAGAGCGCTGGAAAGGTGCCGCGGGGGAGTGCTCGCCACGCGCCCCGGCACGCCGCCCAAACCCTGCTCGAGCACCATGCGCAGCGACCAGCCGGCGCAGTAGCCGGCGAAGACGTCGAGGTCGTGGATGTGCAGATCGCCCGCACGGTGGGCGTCGCCCGCGGCCGGCGCATAGACCTCGTCGAGCCAGTAGTTCGCGATGAGCTTGCCCGAGGCGTTCAGGACCATGCCGCCGAGCGAGTAATCCTGGTTGGCGTTCGCGTTGACGCGCCAGTCGGCGCGAGCGAGGTATTCGTCGATGGTGTTCTTGACCGAGACGGAGCGGGGGGATGCCATGGCGGGTCTGCTTTCCGTGAGCGAGGTGTTGTGGTCCGACCACTATATGTAGTGGTCGGACCACAAGTTGCGCGCACATGTGGCGTGTCGCGGCGATATGTGACGGCCCCGCCGCTGTCGCGGCGGGGGTGTGACAGGCTGAACGGGTGACGATCGTGCCTCCCACCCCCGGTGAGCCGCGCCGCCCCGACGGGCCGCGCGACCCCGGCGACGCGTGGGTCGAGGCCGATGACGGCACGCGGTACTGGGGGCGGTTCGGCGCAGCCGGGCTGTTCGCGATCGATGCCGACCGGGGCATCCTGCTGCAGCATCGCGTCTCGTGGAGTCACCACGGCGACACGTGGGGGCTGCCGGGAGGGGCACGTCACCAGGGCGAGTCGGCGTGCGACGGCGCGCTGCGAGAGTCGGCCGAAGAGGCGGGTGTACCCGCGGGTGCGGTGCGGCCGCGGCTGATCAGCGTGTTCGACGCCGAGGTCTGGACCTATTCGACGCTCGTCGCCGACGTCGTCGCGCCCTTTGAGCCGGTGATCAGCGATCCCGAGAGCCGCGAGCTCGCGTGGGTGCCACTCGACGATGTCGAGTCGCTCCCGCTGCATCCGGGGTTCGCCACATCGTGGCCGCTGCTGCGCTCACTCATTCCCGTGCGACCGGCGATCGTCGTGGATGCCGCGAATGTCGTCGGCTCGGTGCCCGACGGGTGGTGGCGCGATCGCGCCGGCGCGACGGGGCGGTTGTTGGAGCGCCTCGCGGGAATTGCGGCGGAGGGGATCGCGGCGGATCGCCTGGGATTGCCGGGCGAGACGTGGTTCCCGGAGATCCACGTCGTCGTGGAGGGTCAGGCGCGCGCCGTGACCGACGAGGTCACCGGAGTGAACGTCGTGCGCGCCGCGGGCAGCGGCGATGACGCGATCGTCGCCGAGACTCAGGGGCTCGTCGCCGCGGGCCGCACGGTGACCGTCGTCACGAGTGATCGCGGGTTGCGCGAGCGGGTCGAGGCGTTGGGTGCCGCGACACACGGGCCATCCTGGCTCGACCCCGCTCGCTGAGCGGGTCGGACTGCGGGCTGCGTCCGCGCGTGGTGCGGCGGCATGCGCGCGCCGGGTCAGTCCTCGAGGTCACGGCCGCGCAGCTTGTCGATGTCGCGCCGCTCGCGCTTCGTCGGTCGGCCGGCGCCGCGGTCACGCACTGCGACCTGCGCGACGGGTTCGCGCACGGGGGTGCGATCTTCGGCGGCGATCGCCGCGAGCGGCGCGCCGACGCGTTTGGTGATGAGCTGCCGGACGATCAGGATCCGGTCGAAGCCGGCGATCCGCACGCGCAGTTCGTCGCCGACCCGGATCGCCTGTGCGGCCTTGGCCTTCTCGCCGCCGACGCGGACGTGTCCCGCGCGGCACGCGGTCGTGGCGGCCGAGCGGGTCTTGTAGACGCGCACGGCCCACAGCCAGGCATCCACCCGCACCGATTCGCTCACGCCCTCGATTCTGCCGTGTCACCGGACCCGTCAGGCACCCGCGTCGATGCGGCGCCGTACGAGGTCGAACGATGCGCGGTCAAAGGCGACGATGCGCACGTCGGCGACGTCCGTCGGCGTCTCGAGGATCGTGGTCACCGCGGCATCCACGGCGTCGTCTTTCGGCCAGCCGTAGATGCCCGCGCTGATGAGCGGAACGGCGAGGGATGCCACGCCGAGCTCGCTCGCGACCTCGAGGCTGCGTCGATACGCCGAGATCAGCAGGCTGCGGTCGCGCTCGCCGATCGAGAAATTCGGCCCGACCGTGTGGATCACCCAGCGCGCGGGCAGGTCGCCGCCGGTCGTCCATCCGGCGTCGCCGGTGGCGAGACCGTGGGGGAAGCGCGCGATGCAGTCGCGCAGCACCGCGGTCCCGCCCGCGCGGTGGATCGCGCCGTCGACGCCGCCACCGCCGCGCATCGCGCGGTTCGCGGCGTTGACGATCGCGTCGACGCGCTGCGTGGTGATGTCGGCCTGTACGGCCGTGAGGCGGATCACGTCAGGCGCAGCGAGACGATGGGGCGCGAAGGCTTCGGCCGGGCGACCTCGGTGAATCCCGCGGCGGCGAAGCTCGAGAGGGCGCCGTGGTAGAGGTCGTTCGCCGAGGTCTTCGTCGCCGCAGTATCGACGGGGTAGCCCTCGACGATGCGCGCGCCGTGCGCGCGTGCATGGTCGACTGCGGCGTCGAGCAGCCGAGCGGCGAGCCCCTCGCCGCGGAACTCGCGCCGCACGACGAAGCACGTGATCGCCCACACCGACCCGTCGTCGAACGGCTCGGGCGACTGCTGGAAGTCGCGGGTGGCGGCGAGCCGCGGCTGTTCGGGGCGCGGCGCCACCTTGACCCACCCGGCGGGTGTGCCGTCGACATAGGCGATGAGCGCCGACGGCACCGGCGCATGCAGGTCTTCGCGCAGAAGTTCGCGGCGCTGTTCGTTCGATATTGCCTGGAAGTCCTTGTTGCGCAGCATCCACCACTGGCACCAGCAGCTCGCACCATCACCGCCGCCGGTCAGGGCGTGCTCGACGTCGTCGAAGCGCTCTGCGGATGCCGGGGCGATGCGGATCTCAGCCATGGCGCCACGCTACGCGCCGTCACCGACACGGGCCAGACCGGTTCGCGACGACCCCGACGACCGGGTAGGATAGGGGAGTTGTCCGCGTGCGGACGATGGACCGGGATGTGGCGCAGCTTGGTAGCGCACCTGACTGGGGGATAAGGGGTTTACCCCGCTCTGGTCGTCCCGAATAACTGAAAATCGATGCCACGGGATGTGGCGCAGCTTGGTAGCGCACCTGACTGGGGGTCAGGGGGTCGCAGGTTCAAATCCTGTCATCCCGACAGAAAAGCCCTGATGAGAATCAATTTTCGTCAGGGCTTTGTTGTGTCTGCGGGCGGTTTTCGTTGGTCCCCTTCTGGTCCCCTCGGGCCCGGGCACATGGCCGGCCTGTGGACAACGGGACCGGTGGTGCGCCCGGGCCTGTGGATAAGGGGACCAAAAGGGGACCAGAGCGCTTCCGGGCAGGCTTCGGGGCCGCGGATTCGGCATCACAGGCGCCGGGTGGGCGGGGTGTTCTGGCGTGCGTGGCGGCGTTGTCCGGAGGGGGAGAGGAATGCGCTGGTTTGCTCGGCGGCGGAGGCGAGGTGCCGGTCGTCGGGGTGGAGGTAGCCGCGGGTGGTCTCCATGGACGCGTGCCCGAGGATCTCCTGGAGGACGTGCAGGGGGACGCCGGCGTCGGCCATCACTCAGACGACAGGAACATGTTTCCTGCGGCGCTCGACATCGTGCGACAACTCATGCCGGAGTACGTCGTATTTGAGAACGTCCCGGGCTTGACCCGCCCCTCGTTTGCCCCCTACCTCGACTACGTGCGCGACCAGCTCCGCCGCCCCACGATCGCCCCCAAGGACGATGAACTCTGGAACGAACACCACAGGAGAATCCGAGCGAGCGTCATCGAGGATCTCTACCGTGTGTACCAGGAGGAGATCGATGCCGCAGATGTAGGAGTCGCCCAGAGCCGCAGGCGTATTTTCCTGATCGCGATTCGCGCCGATCTTGCGGGCTCCGGCTCATGGACTGGCGTGGCGAAGACGCACAGCCGGGATCTGCTGCTCCACCAACAGTGGGTGACCGGGACATATTGGGAACGCCACGGATTGACGAAACCCGCCGAGACTCCCGAACGACTTCGCGCGCAGATCGAACGAATCAAGAAGACCGGGCCACCGACGGACAGGCTGCCGTGGAGAACCCTTCGCGATCTCTTGCTCAACGTTCCCGAGCCCGCTGTAGAAGTCGCCTCCGATGGCTGGCCCAATCACATCGCTATTCCCGGTGCGCGAACCTACGCGAAGCACAACGGCAGCCCGCTAGACATGCCGAGCAAGACCATCAAGGCCGGCGTCCACGGTGTAGCGGGGGGGTGAGGGGATGCTGCGTGAGCTCGACGGGTCCGTCCGCTACTTCAGCATCCGCGAGGCCGCCCTCGTGCAGGGTTTCCCGCAAGACTACGAGTTCCCCGGCATACGCAGCCGTGTCATGGGAGTCATTGGGAACGCGGTCGCCGTGGATGTCGCGGCCAAAGTTGGTCTAGCCCTCGTCGCGCTCCGATCGAGTGGGGAAACCGCTGGGTCAGCACCCGATCGCGACCAGGCTCACGAAGTTTCCTCGGGCGATCTCCGAGTGTCAGAATCCGACGCTGCGGTAGCTGTATGACCGACAACGGGTAAGTCCTATTCGTCGAAGACACCGCAGGCTCCGCAAGGTGGTTGACGTGCGGTGTCGCAAAGGCCGCGGGGTCGAAGACGGAGGACGCGCGCTCGAAATCGGACGTTCCTGATGCGAGATCACCTTGGTTCTTACCCCGCAGCCGGGCTCGATGTTGGCGTGTCCAGGCGGGGCGATGTCTGTGGCTCGTGGTCTGATCTACCTATGACTTCCGCTCATTCAGCACCGCACCTGGAGCCCGTCATCCCGGATCGGTTCGCGCACGCTGTCAATCAACACCTCGTCTTCAACTTCGCAGACATCGACGCATGGCCTCTTGTTTTGGGCATCTTCGGGCGGCCGGGTGACGGCAAGAGTTTTCAGCTACGCAAGCATCTCGAACGTGGTGGTGTGCTACCCATATCAATTAATGCGGCGGACCTCGAGAGTGACCGCGCCGGCACGCCGGGGAAGCTTGTTCTCGACACGTATGAGAACGCAGGGCATCGTATAGACGAGGGCACGCCGACCGTGCTCGTCGTGGACGACTTCGATACGACGGTCGGGGAGTGGGCGCAGAGTACGACCACAGTCAATCACCAGCAGGTGCTCGCTCAACTCATGCATCTGGCGGACAGCCCAACTCGCGCTGGCGATAGAAAGCTCCGCCGGGTCCCCGTTGTGCTCACGGGAAACGATCTGTCGAAGGTATACCCGCCGCTCCGAAGGCCAGGTCGGATGCGTGCATTCCCTTGGCTGCCGACCGAGGCGGAGAGGCTGGAAATCATGACAGGCATCCTCGGCGGGGTTCTCACGCGACCGGAGCTTGAGTCGCTCGTCGGCGCGCTTCCCGACGCCCCAGTGGCGTTCTTCTCTGACCTCGTCGTGGAGATACTTGCCCGCGCATCGGACGATGAGGTGCGACGAGCGGCAGGGTCACTCGTCGCATTGATCCAACCGCGGAGCTCCGCTCGCGTGGAGTTTGAGCGCAAGCTAACGGGGGGTTCGCTCTCTGCAGATGAGATTCAGGGGCTGGCGCTCGGAATCTGGCATGAGCGTTCGATTGCAACTCAATCGTACGTGGGGAGCTAGGAAAACATGAGCACCTACACATATTCGTACGCCTATACCCGTGCTCAGGCGCTAGTCGATCAAGTTGATGTGCTCTTCACTGCGGCAGGCATCGATAAGGACGCGACCGCCAAGGTCTGCTACGGCGTCGATCAGAGGTGGCTCACGTCGATTGGCCTCTATCTGAGGCGAGATGGCAAGCGAGTGTATGAAGTGGAAGCTCGTATCAATTGGTCGGTGCACTCCGACAACGCCTCGCTCGACTTCTCCACAGACCTGCCAGGGTGGGAAGGAACTGCGTCGCCCGAGGCCTCAATCCTTGGGGCTCGCTTTGCTGCACGAGCCCGATCCGAAGGCCTGACTCCGAACTACTGGGTACGCTTCACGCCCGCGATCATTCGCGACCCCACCCGGCACAGCCAGCTCTGCCCGAAAGTCGGAGTCAGTTACGGCAGCCATCCGCCCGACTGGTCGAAGACGCCCAGCGAGACAACACTGCGATTGCAGGATCTCGGCGAGGTCGGACTCGCCGAGCGCAGCGCGCTATAGAGAAAGGCGCCACCATGGCACGCAACATTTTCTTGTCCTTCCACCAGGACGACGAACTCGAAGCCAACATTTGGCGACGACGATTCGGCCAATACTTTAACGAGATACGCAGCCTGGGCCTGAGCGAGTTCGGAGACGACTTCGCTGAGCACATCGAGAGTGGGGACAGCGACTATGTAATGCGAAAGATCCGTGAAGACAAGATCGCTGGCACCTCCTGCACGGTTGTTTTGATCGGCCAATGTACCTGGGCCCGCCGCTATGTGGATTGGGAGATCGCGGCCACATTACGGAACTTCAGTGACAGTCAGCGCGGAGGCCTTATCGGAGTCCAGCTTCCGGGCGCTAAGGACCACGGTTGGTCGAAACTACCCCCGCGTCTGGAAATCAACGTCCAAAAGGACCAGGGTCTGGATGTTGGGTATGCACGGTTTTACTCGCCAGCCCCGAGCGACAGCACCATCGCGCAATGGGTCGAGGACGCGGTCACTCGACGAGATGAGATGGACTCGGCCATCGGGTCGACAAGCGATCTGATGGTGAACAACCGGACCTGCCCATGACCTCACCTGGCCTGAACAAGTCTGACTGAGGAAGCGTTTCACAATGACTGTTACCCCACCGATCCTCGACATCTTCGTGGTCTGGCACCCCGATGAGCTCGGTGGTGAGGATCTCTTTAGGCAGCTTGACAATCACTACCACTCGCCAGCGTTCTCTGGTCTCGCCGGAGGTGCGGTCGAGGTCTACGGCCGGAGCGCCGCCTGGGCTCCGGATAGCGCGCCAAGGCCGCTAGGAATCGGAGCCGAACTCGCCCCAGAAGTCGCACCCGCGCAGTACAACGTCATCGTTCTCTACATCGGAGCGAGCCTCGCCCAGGCCGTCCTCAACGACCCGGGGTGGGAGTCCTACGTCGCGGATATCGCGCGCTACTCGGTACGGGACGATGTCATCGTTCTCCCACTCATTAGGCCACGGTTCAGCATCCCCGATACGCGGATCGGGGAACTCGTAGGAGATATTCAGCCGCTCCCGCGCGAGTCGCTCACAGATCCCGGAATTCTCGGACGGGAAGTCAGCCAGGCCATCACTCAATGGCTCACGGGCCAGGAGCGAATCCAGGTGTTCGTGAGCCACACAAAGCATCCCTCACTTGTCGAATCGCATGTCAACGACGGCGCCTGGATCTACGACCGCGTGCGCGAGGCAATCCTGACAACGAGACTCGAGGACTTCTTCGACGCACAAGACATCCAGACAGGCGAGGATTGGGAAGCTGCTCTCGACGGTAACGCACACCGGTCCGCACTTCTCATGGTCCGTACAGATGCTTACGCGGGTCGGGAATGGACTCAGCGCGAGGTGCTCGAAGCGAAGACCGCCGACATGCCCATCATCTGCATGTACGCGCTGACCGACGGTGAGAGTCGCGGATCATTCCTCATGGATCACGTCCCGTCAGTCCCATGCGACTTATCGCAGCCTATGCCCGGCATCAGGACGGCGCTCAACCGTCTCGTCGACGAAGCGCTCAAGCGGGCCTTGTGGCAAGCGCAAGAGGTCTACCTCAAAGAAGACGGCTTCGACTGGCTTCCCGTGCACGCGCCCGAACCTGTGACTCTCACTCGATGGCTCATGACTCACCAAGCGACCGATCAAGCAGATCGTCATGTGTGGATAATGCATCCCGATCCGCCCCTAGGGCCACGCGAGCGAGCGGTTGTCACAGATCTCTGCACCCTTGCCGGGTTCAACACATCAGACGTACTGACCCCACGGACGTTCGCTACCCGAGGTGGGGTCCTTCCATCATGAACGAGCCAACACTGATTCCTCGGAACGCGCTCGCGGGGCGACGAGTAGGGCTCTCCGTGTCGGAGAGCGCCGATCTCGACACTCTCGGCCTATCCGAACGCCACTGCCGTTTGGTGGTTGCGGAACTAACCCGCGCGATCCTCTTGGCAGGCGGCACAGTCGTATACGGAGGCCGGCTAAAGCCAGAAGGCTACACGCGAGTCCTCCTAGACGAGATCCAACGATTCAAAGAAGGAACAGCCTCCGTCGAGATCGTCCTGGCCGAGCCCGAATTTCGAGACACATCCCCTGAGGCGCTTGACGAGACAATGCAGCGACTCGGGGCTCTTGGAACGCTCCGTTTCGTTGGGCACTCTGGTCAAGAACTCTCGCTCCGAGACAAAAGCCGACAGGCAGACGAGCATGACGCGGCAGACGCCTACACGGCCATGCGAAAGTTTGTCGCGAGGAACACCGATGCACGAGTAATAGTCGGCGGTCAACTTGCCGGGTACAAAGGGCATGAACCAGGCATTATCGAGGAGGCGAGACTGAGCCTAGAAGCGGGCACGGAGTTGTACATCGCTGGGGGATACGGAGGAGCGGCCGCCCTTCTTGCTATTGCTGCACGAGGGAGTACACCAAGCTGGATGCCGCAGGGGTTCCCGCGCCACGCAGAAGACGCTGCAGTACAACGTGCGCTAGACCAGTTTCGTGAAGTCAACGCCACTGCACGCCGGGTTGCTCTACCCGAGTCCGACATGCGCGTCCTAGAGGCAAGCCATCGTCCTGCGGACATCGCGACGATTGTTGCTCGTGCACTCGCCGCCGATCGGTCAGCGTCGGCGTCGGCGTAGGTCGAGGAGGGGCGCGCCAAAGTGACTGTGACCGGGCGTCATCCGAGCTGTCGAGGGGGGACCAAAAGGGGACCAGAATCATGCAAACCATGCAGCCCGTGCAGTGTTCTGCATGATTTGATCCGCGGAACTATGCGGTTTTTGGCGCGATTCGAGTCGTCTGGACGCCTGGGGGTCAAGGGGTCGCAGGTTCAAATCCTGTCATCCCGACCGGGAGAAGCCCTGGTGAGAAGAAGTTCTCGCCAGGGCTTCCGTCGTTTCACCCGTTCGCGTCACCCGGCCGACAGGCCGTCCGGTCGGCCGATGAACATCGTCTGGTGGAGCGTCTGCACGTGGTGGCGCATCGTGTCGACCGCGCCTGCGACATCCCGGTCACGCATCGCGGCGACCATCTGCGCATGGTCGTCGTTGGCTTTGCGTAGGCGATCCATCGGGTAGGGGATGAAGTAGCGGTAGAGCCGTTCCAGGGTCTCGATGTACGGCTCCTGCGCCCAATCCAGACCGCTCGCCGCAGCGATGGCGCGGTGGAACTGCTCGTCGGCGCGGTGGTAGGCCGTCCAGTCGCGAGCCGACGCGGCGTCATCGACGAGCGCGGCGAGACGGTCGAGCTGCTCGGGCGTCGTCTTCAGCGCTGCGTAGTGCGTGACGGCGCACTCGAGAAGCGTGCGCAGGTCGATGAGGCGATGCACCTCCTGTGCGTCCGCATGATAGGCCTCGACCGCGGCATCCGGCAGTTCGCTCACTCGACCCGTTGCGAATGTGCCTCCCTTCCGGCCGCGTCGCCGTTCGACGATCCCGTCGTCGGCCATCGACTCGAGCGCCCGGCGCACGGTCATCTCGCTGACGTCGAGCGCGCGAGCGATCTCGCCGTCTGCGGGCAGTTTCTCTCCCTCAGCGATGAGCTTGAGATCGACGGCGAGCGCGATTCGGGCGCGCACGGTGTCGGTGGCCGAGAGTCGCATGATGCTGGTGAGCTCCGGGCCGGCGAGCGAGAGGGAGGCGACATCGTCGGGCGACATGGAAACAGCGTACCTCTGGGACTAGACATATTTGATCATCATGATCTATTTTGAGCGTAGGCGACATCCACGTCGCTGCGAAGACTCGAAGAAGGAGAAGCGATGAGCCGACGCATAGAGGTCGTCGCAGTTCAGGCTGAGCCGGTGTCCATCGGCGCCGACCTCGCGCCGTTCCGGGCCGAGGTCCGGCGACTCGCCGCCGCGGGTGCGGAACTCGTCGTCTTTCCCGAACTGCACCTGCTCGGCTCAGAGGTGTGGCCTGACGCTGAACGCACCGACCGGCTGCGGGCCGCCGCTGTGCCTCTCGATGACCCGTTCGTCCGAGAGCTGGGTGCGATCGCGCGAGATGCCGGCGTCTGGCTCATTCCGGGAAGCATCTGCGAGCGAGGCGACGGCGGTGAGCTGTTCAACACGGCGGTCGTGTTCGACCCCGCGGGCGAGCTGGTCGCCTCGTATCGCAAGATCTTTCCCTGGCGCCCGTTCGAACCCTACGATCCGGGCGATCGGTTCGTGGTCTTCGAGATCCCGGGCATCGGGTGCTTCGGCCTGTCGATCTGCTACGACGCATGGTTTCCCGAGGTGTCGCGCCATCTCGCCTGGATGGGTGCCGAGGCCGTGATCAACATCGTCAAGACCACGACGCCGGACCGAGCGCAGGAACTCGTCCTCGCCCGCGCGAACTCGATCGTGAATCAGACCGTCACTGTCAGCGTGAACTGCGCAGGCCCGATCGGGATGGGCCAGAGTCTCATCGTGGATGCCGAAGGCGCGGTGCGTGCCGCATCCGATGGCCCTTCCGCTGCCGAGCTCCGCATCACGCTCGACCTCGATGACGTGTCGCGAACACGAGAAACCGGCACGGCCGGGCTGAACCGGATGTGGGATCAACTCCGGCCGTCCGACAGCCCGATCTCGCTTCCCCTGTACGCGGGCCGCATGGATCCCGCCGACTGGCATCCGCACCACTCCTCCACCCGAGCACCTCTCACCCGCTAGGAGAACCCGTGTCCACTCCCACTCTGTCCCGATCCCTCGGGCTCACGTCGCTCGTGCTCTTCGGGCTGGCGTACATGACCCCGCTCATCGTGCTCGGCATCTTCGGTGTCGTCGCCGAGACGACCGGGGGAGCGAGCGCCGCCGCGTATCTGGTGGCACTCGTCGCAATGCTGTTCACCGCTTCGAGCTATGGGCGCATGGCCGCCGCATACCCCGTCGCCGGCTCCTCCTACACCTACGTGCGTCGCACGATCGACTCACGCATCGGCTTCCTCGTCGGGTGGTCGGTGCTGCTCGACTACCTGTTCCTGCCGATGGTGATCTGGCTGATCGGCGGCGCGTACCTCGAAGCGCAGTTCCCCGACGTGCCGGGATGGCTGTGGATCGTGCTGTTCGTCGTCGTCACCACGGTGCTCAACATTCTGGGCATCAAGGTCGCCGATCGCGTCAACTACGTGATGATGGCGTTCCAGGTGCTCGTCATCGGCGCGTTCGTCGCCCTGTCGATCGGCTCGGTCGTCGCGGGCAGCGGGGTGAGCGGGCTGTTCAGCGCCGCACCCTTCTTCAACTCCGAGTCGAGCTTCTCGATGGTGGCCGCGGGCGCGGCGATCGCCGCCTACTCGTTCCTCGGCTTCGACGCCGTCACGACCTTCACCGAGGAGACGAAGGACCCGGAGCGCACCGTTCCCCGAGCGATCCTGATCATCGCCCTCATCGGCGGCGCGATCTTCGTCCTGGTCTCGTACACCACCCAGCTGGTGCACCCGGGAGGCGTCTTCGACGATGCGTCGTCAGCCGCGTTCGAGATCGCGTTGACCATCGGCGGCAACGTCTTCGGCGCGGTGTTCCTCGCCGGTCTCGTGATCGCGCAGTTCGCGTCGGGTCTTGCCGCCCAGGCATCCGCTGCCCGGCTGCTCTATGCGATGGGACGTGACGGCGCCCTGCCTCGCCGCCTCTTCGGAGCTCTGAGTGCGCGGTTCCGTGCGCCGGTGTTCAACATCGTGATCATCGGCATCGTCGGGCTGCTGGCGCTGTTCCTCGATGTCGCCACCTCGACCTCGTTCATCAACTTCGGGGCCTTCACTGCTTTTACGATGGTGAACGTGTCGGTGATCGTCTACTTCTTCAGAGAGCGCCGGGCGGGCCGGCGACGGGGCGTGTGGTTGTACCTCGTCGTGCCGGCGATCGGGGCGGTGATCACCGCGTATCTCCTCACCAAGCTCGACAGCAACGCGATCGTCCTCGGGCTCAGCTGGCTGGCGGTCGGCGTGGTCGTGCTCGCCGTCGTCACCAAGGGGTTCAAGCAGCTGCCGCCTGAGCTCACGTATGAGAAGGATGCCGAGGCGGGCGCTGACTCGAGTGGGGATCCCCGCGCCGATCCCGCCGTCGCGCCGCGCTGAGAGCCTCGTGCCGTGCGGATCGCTCTTGCCCAGATCGACTCGGTCGACGACGTACAGAGCAACCTCGCGCGCATCTGCGAGCGAGTGACGGCAGCCGCCGCGGCGGGCGCCGAGGTCGTGCTCTTCCCCGAGTACGCGATGTACGAGAAGAAGATCGTCGATGAGTCGTTCGTGACGATCGCGGAGCCTGTCGATGGTCCCTTCGCCCGCGCGGTCGCATCTCACGCGCGGGCGGAGGGGCTCGCGATCGTCCTGGGCATGGTGGAGTCCGACCCCGATGCGGCGAGAGCCTTCAACACCCTCGTGGCGTTCGACTCCGACGGCGGCTTCGCGGGCCGCTACCGCAAGCAGCACCTCTACGACGCGTACGGCTTCCGTGAGTCGGCCTGGATCTCGAGGCCCCAGCCCGAGGCGATCGTCGTGACCCTGGCCGGGACACAGTTCGGGCTCATGACCTGCAACGATCTGCGGTACCCCGCGCTCGCGACCCGTCTTGCGACCGATGGCGCAGAGGTCATCGCCGTGTGTTCATCGTGGGTGCCGGGACCCACGAAGGTCGAACAATGGCAGGTGCTCGCGCGCGCTCGAGCGATCGAGAACCTGTGCTTCGTCGCAGCCGTCTCGCAGGCGCCCCCCGTGTCGATCGGATGCAGCCTGCTCATCGATTCGATGGGCACCGTGCTCGGCGAGCTCGGACCGGAGCCCGGGCTCCTGTGCGTTGACATCGACCCCGCGCAGGTGCAGCGTCAGCGCCGCCTCGCCGCGTCCTGAGAGCGCCGGCGTCCACCCAGCGACCCTGTCGCCCGCGCGATCTTCTCAGCGCGAGCACTCCAGCTCGAGCAGCATTGTCGCCGTCTTCGTGGCGAGGTCGGGCGTCGGTCGACCCTGGACGACCGCACGAGTGTTGATGCCGTCGTAGACCATCGTCAGCTGTTGAGCCAGCAGGAGCGGGTCGCCGGCGCCGGCCTCTTCAGCCGCGCTTCGGAAGTACTCGGTCAGCGTGTCGTGGAAGTCGCGCACCACCTTGCGTGCGGGATGGTCGGGCGACTTGATGCCGGTCGCGACCGAGACGTAGGCGCAGCCCTGGAAGCCGGGGTCGGCGACCATCCCCTCCAGTCGTTCGAACAGCGACAGGATGCGCTCAGGCCCCGACATCGTGTCCGCATCCGGCGGAATCAGCCGAGCCAGGAAGCCGGGGATGCTGCGCTGCAAGGCGGCTGCCAGCAGCTCGTCTTTACTGTCGAAGAGCTGGTACATCGACTTCTTCGAGACCCCCGCTGTCCGGCACACCGTGTCGACGCCCACGTGGACGCCGACCGTGTAGAAGAGCAGCGCCGCGGCATCCAGCAGGCGTTCACGAGTCGCGGAGGCAGCCGGGGCGGGTACGGACAAGGTCGTCATGGATACCAATCTACTCCTTCGCTTGCGCTGTGGAAACAGATCTGTTTATAGTGATGGAAACAGATCCGTTTCCATCGTTCGGAGTACATCATGACCACGACCATCGACCCCCTCACCGACGCGCAGTCTGCCGTCGCTCTGCCGACCTCGACCCGCGCCTGGCACCTGGTGAGCCGACCCGTCGGCGAGCCCACCGGCGACAACGTCGCGATCGATGCGGTCGAGCTCGCTCCGCTCGCCGAGGGCGAGATCCTCGTCGCGAACGAGTACCTCTCGGTCGACCCGTACATGCGCGGCCGGATGAGCGACAAGAAGTCCTACATCGAGCCCTACGCCGTCGGTGCACCCCTCGACGGCCCCGCGATCGGCCGAGTGATCGCCTCGCGCGCTGACGGCTACGCGGTCGGCGACCACGTCTTCCACGGCCTCGGCTGGCGTGAGCACGCCGTCCTCGACGCCGCCACGGTGTACAAGGTCGACCCGAACCTCGCTCCGCTTCCGGCCTACCTCGGCGTGCTGGGCGTGCCGGGGGTCACCGCCTACATCGGCATCGAGCGGTTCGCTGAGCTGACGGGCGGCGAGACGGTGTACGTCTCCGGCGCTGCCGGGGCCGTGGGGTCCGTCGTCGGCCAGATCGCGAGGCTGAAGGGTGCCGCGCGCGTCATCGGCAGCGCGGGATCCGACGAGAAGGTCGCCCAGCTGGTCGACGAGTTCGGGTTCGACGCCGCGTTCAACTACAAGACCCGTCCCATCGCCGACAGCCTCGCCGAGCTCGCCCCCGAGGGCATCGACGTGTTCTTCGACAACGTGGGCGGCGAGGCCCTCGAAGCCGCCATCGGTGCCCTGAACACCCACGCCCGGATCGTGCTCTCGGGCATGGTCTCGCAGTACAACGGCGAGCCGGTCGTCGGGCCCCGCAACATCTGGAACCTCGCCGTCACCCGCTCTTCGCTGCGGACCTTCATGGTCACGGAGGAGATGGACCTGCAGCCGCAGTTCTTCCAGGAGGCGGCGGGGTGGCTTGCCTCCGGCGCTCTGCGCTACCGCGAGACCGTCGTCGACGGTTTCGAGAACACCCTCGACGCCTACTCGGCGATGATGCGCGGCGAGAACACCGGCAAGATGCTCGTCCGACTCTGAAACCCGCTCACCAATCGACCCATACAGAAACCCAGGAGACACACCATGTCAGAAACCAGCACCGTCACGCTCGAGCGCACCAGCCCGCGCACCGCGCGCGTCCGCTTCTCCAACCCGCCCGTCAACCTCGTGATCCCCGAGACCGTGGTCGCGCTGCACCGCATCATCGGTGAACTCGACGCCGACCCCGACATCCAGGTCGTCACGTTCGAAAGCGACCTCGACGACTTCTACTTCAACCACTTCGACGGTGCCGCCTCGGCCGAGCTGCCGCAGCCCGAGAACGAGGGCGACCTGCCGGTCTGGTCGGATGCCGTCATCCGACTCAGCACGTCATCGTTCGTGAGCATCGCCGTCATCCGTGGTCGCGCTCGCGGCGCCGGCAACGAGCTCGCCATGGCGGCCGACCTGCGTTACGCCAGCCTCGAGAAGGCGTTCTTCGGCCAGCCCGAGGTCGGCCTCGGCATCGTCCCCGGAGGTGGTGGATCCGAGCGTCTCACCCGCGCCATCGGTCGCGACCGCGCCCTCGAGGCAATCCTCGGCAGCGCCGACTACGACGCCGCCACGGCCGAGCGGTGGGGCTGGGTCACCCGGGCCCTGCCCGATGCCGAGCTCGACGCGTTCGTGGATGCCACCGTGAGCAGACTCGCCTCGTTCGACCCGAACGCGATCGCGATCGCGAAGAGCCAGGTGAACCGGGCCAGCCTGCCGCCGGACGCCGACGTCGTCGCGGCATATGAGGAGTTCGTCGGAACCCTCACGAGCCCCGGCTTCTACGCCCGCGCTGTGGCTCTCGGCGCGCTCGGGCAGCAGCACGGCCTCGACATCGAGTACGACATGGGTCGCTACATCGGCGAAGCGAACGCCTCGGTCTGAGGCGGATGGCGCGCCCGATCGCCTGACGACCGGGCGAAGCCCTGGTGAGGATCATCCCTCACCAGGGCTTTGTCGTTCCTGTCGAGGCATCCTCGGCACCCTCCACCGCGTGACGATAGGTGTCGACGAACTGCCGCATGAGCTCGAGAAAGCGCGGCGCGTCGTCGCCGAGCGAAGCCAAGGCCTGGCGGTAGGCGGCCTGTGAGGCGTTGAGGTTGCGTTCGAACTCGCGACGACCCTGCGCGGTCGCGGTGAACAGGTAGGGACCTGACATTCCCTCCCGCGCCCTCCCGATGATGCCGCTGGCCACGGCGCCATTGACTTGGCGGTTGACGGTGGACTGCTCGAGGTTGAGGTCGTGCGCGATCTGTCGCAGCGTCCGGGCCTCGCCATCGGCGAGCAGCCAGAGCATGCGCATGTCGGCCGTCCCCAGGGTCGCCCGCTGCGCCAGCGCGCGGGAATGGCGGTCGAACTCTGCGAACATCCCCGCCAGTCGCCGCGCGGGGTCACCTTCCGACGTCTGCTTCTTGGTCACGCGCGTCCTCCTGGGTATGACAAACACGTTGTTCGTGTATTCTACATATCGTTCTTATGTAAGTTACATACTCAACCTTTCGAGATCGATGGGATATCGCATGACAGTCACTGACGTCGAAGAGACACTGATCGACCGGCTCGAGCCCGGTCACCGCACCGGTCCCGTGGTGGCCACGCTCGCCGCGACCGGCATCGTCGTGTCGCTCGCCCAGACCCTCGTGGTCCCGATCATCAATCAGCTGCCCGAGATCTTCCACACCGACGCGTCGAACGCGTCGTGGATCATCACGATCACGCTGCTGGTCGGCGCAATCGCCACGCCGGTCATCGGCCGCCTCGGCGATCTCTACGGCAAGAAGAAGATGCTCCTCGTCGCACTGGTGCCCTTCATCGTCGGATCGATCGTGTGCGCACTCTCGGTGGACCTCCTCCCGATGATCATCGGGCGCGGGCTGCAGGGGCTCGGGACGGGAATGATCCCGCTCGGGATCTCGCTGCTGCACGATGTGCTGCCGCGGGAGAAGTCGGGGTCTGCCGTCGCGTTGATGAGCTCGTCGCTCGGCATCGGCGGTGCCCTCGGGCTGCCGTTCTCGGCCGCGATCTCGCAGTACGCGAGCTGGCGGGTGCTGTTCTGGGTCATCGCCGCCGCCGGCATCCTCGCCTTGGTCGCGATCGTCTTCTTCATCCCGGTGCACGATCCGAAGAGCCACAATCACGGCTTCGACTACGTCGGCACGGTCGGCCTCGCGGTCGGCCTCGTCGCCCTGCTCCTCGCGATTTCGAAGGGCGCCGAGTGGGGGTGGGGATCGGCGCCGACCATCGGCGGGTTCGTGGTCGGCGTGGTCGTCCTGGTGCTCTGGGGCTGGTACGAGACGACCCGGCCGCACCCCTTGGTCGACCTGCGCACGACCGCACGGCCGGTCGTGCTGCTGACGAATCTCGCGTCGATCCTCGTCGGCTTCTCGATGTACGCGCTGAACCTGATCATCCCGCAGGTGCTGCAGTTTCCGGTCGAACTCGGCTTCGGCCTCGGCCTGCCGCTCTTGGGAATGGGGCTGTGCATGGTTCCCATGGGCATCGCGATGGCGGCGGTGTCGAAGTTCGGGGCATCCCTCTCCCGCACACGCGGCCCGAAGGTCACTCTCACCGTCGCCGGCATCACGGTCGCGATCGGCTATGCCGCGATCGCGATCATCCTCGCCACGCTCGGCAATCGGCCCGCCGGACCGGCGGATGCCACGTTGCTGGTCTGGACCGGAGCAAGCTACGTGGTGGGTGGCGCGATCGTCGGCGTCGGCATCGGCCTCGCCTTCGGTTCCATGCCCGCATTGATCATGAGCTCCGTTCCCGCCAATGAGAAGGCTGCGGCAAACGGCTTCAATTCGCTCATGCGCTCGTTGGGCAGCACCATCTCTGCCGCGATCATCGGTGTCGTCCTGGCCCAGTTCACGCAGCAGATCGCCGGCCACACCATCCCGACGATTCCGGGGTTCATCATCTCCCTCTCCATCGGTGCCGTGGCGGCGCTGATCGCCGCGCTCCTCGCTGCGGTCATCCCCGGCCGCCCCGGCATCGGCCAGGACAGCGGACACTAGTCGTCGTTTCGGGGGAGCGGGGCGCGGGCGGTGCACGAGAGGGAGGAAGATCAAGGTATGACCGAACTGAGCAAAGACACCACGCTGTGCATCTCGTTGGCCGCGCGGCCGTCCAACATCGGCACGCGCTTCCACAACTACCTCTACGCCGAACTGGGCCTCGACTTCATCTACAAGGCGTTCACGACCACCGACATCGCTGCGGCGATCGGTGGGGTCCGCGCCCTCGGCATCCGCGGCTGCTCGGTGTCGATGCCCTTCAAAGAGGCCGTCATCCCGCTTGTGGACCACATCGAACCATCGGCGGCCGCGATCGGATCGGTCAACACGATCGTCAACGACAACGGTCGCCTGACCGCCTCGAACACCGACTACGAGGCCATCGCCGCCCTCATCGCGAGCCACGAGCTCGACCCCGCTGCGTCCGTTCTCGTGCGCGGCTCGGGCGGCATGGCCAAGGCCGTCGTCGCCGCCTTCCGCGGAGCCGGGTTCACTGACCTCACGGTCGTCGCCCGCAATCCCGAGGCGGGCACGACGCTGGCGGATGCCTATGGGTACGTCTGGACGCCCGAAGATCCCGAGCCGGGAGCGGCGGTCATCGTCAACGTGACGCCGCTGGGCATGAACGGATCGGATGCCGACGCGCTCGCGTTCAGTGCCGCCCACATCGACGCCGCCGACACTGTCTTCGACGTCGTGGCGTTTCCCGCCGAGACGCCGCTGATCCTCGCGGGGCGTACCGCCGGGAAGAAGGTCATCACGGGTGCGGAAGTCATCGCCCTGCAGGCCGCGAGCCAGTTCGCCCGCTACACCGGCGTGACGCCCACGCCCGAGCAGGTCGCGCGGGCCTCACTCCACTCCCGCGCGAGCTGACGCGGGGGCGCGCCCCCGCTGTCGTGCGCTCGACGGACTGGGGCATGAAGCCACCGCGCGCCCACAAGGATCAGCGCTCGACGACCGGCAAGATCAATCGAGTCGGATGGGCCGGACCGTGATGCACGCGGTTGGTGGCAACCAGAGAATCATCGATCGCCTCGTGCGCGATGAGTCCGCCCGTATTGGTGTTCCGGTCGAAGCGAGGAAAGTTGCTGCTCGAGACGTCGAGGCGGAGCCGATGTCCGGGGAGGAATACGTTGGACGTGACGCCCAACGCGATGCTCACCTCGTAGACCTGGTCAGGCTCGAGGAGTTCGGGCGTCGACAGACCGTTCCGGTAGCGCAGGCGTAGGATCCCATCGCACAGATTGATGGCGCGTCCATCCGGGAACACGTCTACGAGCTTCGCGGTGACGTCAGTATCGACAGCACTGGAAGACACGAACGCCCTCAGCTCTACGTGACCGGTGACCTCCAGCGGCGTCTCAAAGACGTCCGTCACGTAGCACAGCACGTCCTCGCGCTCGTCCACGATCGCCTGGTCGACAGGTCCAAACAGCCCCGGCATCGCCGGAAGGAGTGCTCCACCGGCCGTCGGGACGGGGTCTCGAGGGTCGTATTCGATCTCGTCGAGCCCTTCGAACGACGGAGCCGTGCGCTGCAACGAACCACCGCCGTGACGGGTGGCGGCCGACATGGGACTGTCGAGGAAGTAGTCGGTGTACGTCGTGTCCGGGAGCGGCCAGTCGGCCTCGTCGCGCCACTCGTCGATGCCCATCACGAAGATCCGCACGCGCGGCGTCGGCGTCGCAGGAGACTGACCGCGCAGATGCTCGTCGAAGAAGCTGATGTGTTCGACGGCGATGTCGGTCTCCGCGGCCGGTCCGAAGTGGCGGTCGGCGTACTGCCCGGTGTATGTTGCGTGATCCCAAGGCCCGATCAGCAACCGAGACAGTTCGCGCGCCTCAGCTGACCCCCCTGTGTTGCGCACGCCGAGAAAACCCTCGACCGTCCCATTGATCTTCAGGTCGTACCATCCACCGATCGAGAGCACAGGAACGGTGACCGCGGACATGTGGTTCGCGTCGGACCAGTCTTGGCTCTGCCAGTATGTGTCGAACTCAGGGTGGGCGATCCAGTCATCGAACCACCGCCCCGTGCCGTGCACCGGCAGCTCGGCAAGGGGTGTCGCGTCGTTCATCGAGAGCGGGTCCGCCAGGTGAGCGGCGATGCGTGTCAGAGCGGACGGATCCTGCGTCTCTCCGCGTGCGAGGCTCCGTTGCTCCTGCGAGGAGTAGGTCTGCGCGTTCCACAGCGTGTTCAGGCTCAGTGACATGGCCCCGCCCTGGGAGTACCACAGGTTCGAATACCAGTCCGTTGCCGCTTCCGTTGGAGCGATGGCCCGGAGCCCAGGAGTCTGGGTCATGGCCAGAGCCCACTGCGCCATGCCCATATAGGACGGTCCGTACATCGCCACCGATCCGTCAGACCACGGCTGGTCGAGGATCCAGGCGACAGTGTCCTGGCCGTCGGCGACCTCGTTGATCTTCGGTTCGAAGACCCCCTCTGACCCTCCCGTCCCGCGCACATCCTGCAGCATGACCGCGTAGCCCGCGTTGACGAACGCGATGATGGAGGGGATCGGCGAGTTCACACCGCCGAAGAACGAGGTCTGTCGCCTGTCATACGGAGTTCGCATGAGCAGAGTCGCAGTCTGACCCTCCGACGGGCGCCAGACATCCCCGACCAGTGACACGCCATCGCGCATCACCGCCGTGACGTTCTGTTCGTAGACATGGGTCACAGGGGCTCCAAGGTCAGAGTCGACCACGGATCGGCGCCGCGCCCCACGGCGAGGAGCGTCACTTTCCGAAGCCCGCCGTCAAGCCCGCGAGAAGCTGGCGTCGCCCAAAGATGTACAACGCAAGGATGGGGAGCGTCGAGAGGACGACGGCGGCGAGCACCGCAGGGACGTTTGCGGTGAACTCGCCTTGGAAGGTCCACAGCGCCAGGGGGAGCACTCGATTCTCCGGGCTCTGGGTCAGCACCAAAGGGAAGATGAAACCGTTCCAGACGCTGAGCCCGTTGTAGATCGCCACCGTGGTGAGCGCCGGTTTCGCGAGCGGCAGCACCAGTGTCGTGAGCGTCCGCCAGTCTCCCGCGCCGTCGACGCGCATGGCCTCAAACAACTCTCCCGGGATGTCGCGGAGGAAGTTCACGAGAATGATGATCGAGAGCGGAAGCGAGAATGCCACCGACGGCAGGATCAGCGCGATGAGGGTGTCGTACAGCCCCGCTCGCGTGATCATCAGGTAGATCGGGATGATGACTGCCTGCAGAGGAATCGCCAGGCCCAACAGGAAGATCGAGAACGTTCCGCGGAGCCACCGGCTGGCTTGCGAGCCGCGAACGATGGCATAGGCGGCCATGAGTGCGAACGCGACCGAGACGACGACTGTCACCACCGTGACGATGACGCTGTTCGCGAAGTATGTGAAGAAGTCGTTCTGCAAGACCATCAGGTAGTTGTCGAGCGTGGGATCCGCTGGCGGCAGCAGCGCACTCCCATCGAAGAAGTTCTCCTGCGTCTTCACACTCGTGATGAGGACGTAGTAGATAGGCACGACGGCGAACAGGAGCCATAAGATTCCACCGATCAGCCCGCCCACATTCGGACGTAGACGCTTGGTGCGGGGTGGGCCGGAGCGCCTGGTCGACCGCCCAAGAACGACAGCTTCGGTGGCCATCATGCACCTTCCAGATCGCTTGACATCTTCGTGAACCCGGAGAACCGCGTCAGCCCGAGGGAGAGGGCCAGCCCGAGGACCACCAGGATCATTGCGAGCACACTTGCCACGCCCATGTTGTAGCTCTGGAACCCCTCGAAGTACATCTCCAGTGGGAGAATGCGTGTCGAGGTTCCAGGCCCACCGGCGGTGAGGACGAAGACGATATCGAAGTAGGTGAGCGAACCCACCAGCATCAATGTCGTCGACGTGATGATTGTGTTGCGAAGCTGGGGCAGAGTGATGTTGAAGAACTGCTGCATCCGGCCGGCTCCGTCGATGGTCGCGGCTTCGTAAATGGTCGCGGGTATCTGTTGCACCCCGCCTTGATAGAGAAGGGCGTGGAAGGGGACGAACTGCCAGGCGATCACCACGATGACGACATAGATCGCCGTGTTCGGATCGCCGAGCCAGTTGTAGGAGAGCCACGGGATGCCGGTGGACGCGCCGAAACCGAAGTTCGGATCCAGCAGCGCCTTCCAGGAGATCGCGATCGCGGCCGCCGAGATGAGCAACGGCACGAAGTACAGCACCGCGAAGACCGCTCGATACTTCTGCTTGCCTGACGTGAACACGCCGAGCAGAATGGCGATCGGGGTCTGGATCACCCAGCTGAGCGCCATCACGAGAAGTGTCAGCCGCAGCGACTCCCAGGTCTGAGGATCACTCAAGGCGGAGATCCAGTTGTCGAATCCTGCGAACGTGATCTCCGAGATTCCGTCCCAATTGGTGAAGCTCAGGCCGAATACGACCACGAGCGGGACGAGAGCGAAGGTGAAGAACATCGTCAGCGCTGGTGCTGCGTACCAGAGGCTCGGGCCTTTGTGGAGCTTGCGCTGCGTAGGAGGGGCGCTCCCGGCGTCGACCGATTGCTCGGCCGACGCCGAAGCGTGCACTGTCGTTGACATGGTGTGGACAGGTCCTACTTGATCGTCGCGTTCATCGCGGTGGCGAACTGCTCAGGCGTGATCTGCCCGAGGAAGATCTTGTCGAGGTTGGTCAGCAGGTCGCTGGCTGCGGCGGGATCGATGGCCTGGTCCCACGACAGCGTGAAGCTGGATGCATCCCGCGACATCGTGTAGACGTCAACAAGGAAGTTGCCATTCTCCACGGCCGCCAGCTTGTCTTCGAGGCCGACCACCGGAGGCACGCCACCACCGGCGATGAGCCCGTCGATGTAGGCCTCGTTCATGTTGCCGCCGGCCAGGTACGACTTGGCAGCCGTCTGCTGGGCGTCGGTGGCGTCAGATGAGACGGACCAGTAGTTCGACGCGTTGCCGACGACGGCGCTCGCATCGCCCACACCGCCATCCACCGAGGGGAAGCTGCCCCACGTGATGCCGCCGGACTTGAGCTTGTCCGGGACGGCTGTGAGGAAGTCCGCGTACACCCAGGCGCCCTGAAGGATCATCGCCGCCTTGCCGCTGTACACGAGTGCGGTGTCTGCTCTGTTGTCGGTCGTGGTCGACTCCCAACCGTCGGCGAAGCCGCCTGCCTTGACGAGGTCCTGGATCATTGACAGCGCTTCGAGCACCGCCGGGTCCGACCATGCGTCGGCCTCGTTGTTCTGGATCGCATTGAATACCTCGGGTCCGCCGATCCGGTCGGTGAGGTACTCCAGCCACATCAGCTGCGGCCACTTGCTGGCTCCGCCAAGCGAGATCGGGTTGATCCCTTCGGCGCGCAGCGTGGCGACGTCATCGAGAAGCTCATCCCAGGTCTCAGGCTGCGCATCGATCCCGGCCGATTCGAGCACCTCGGTGTTGAAGTACAGGAGCACCGGCTGCACCGTGGTGTTCGGAACCGCGTACAGCTTTCCATCGACCCGACCATTGTCGGCGATCGCGGGGAAGATGTCCTTCGTGAGGGAGTCGTCCAGTGGCGTCAGCTTGCCTGCGTCGGCATATGCCTTCAGCGGCCCACCGCCCCACGACCAGACCAGCGTAGGAGCATCGCCCGACCCGATCGCCGTTCGGATCTTCGTCTTGAACGCATCGTTCTGGAAGAACTCGACCTTGACCTTCTCATCGGGGTTGGCCTTGTTCCACTCGTCGAACGACCCTTGGATGGTTGGCTCTTGCCCTGACAGCGACCACGCGCTGGCAGAGTCAGACGACCCGGATGATCCGGATGTGCCGCAGGCGGACAGAGCGAGCGCCAGGGCACCCGCGAGAGCAAAAGCAACGACCGGACGGCCGGCATTCTGTGTGAGCTTCATTGCTCGATCCTTTCTTCGTTGAGGGATAGAAAACTTTCGTGGAAAGTTTGTGGATGAATTGCGCTATCGGTACATTTGATGACGCATCACCCCCGCCGTCAAGCCAATCGGGGCGAAACAATTTCGCAGCCGGAAAGTTGATCCTGTCGGTTGAACGCATGGATGATGGACGTGAACAGAGCGGGGAGTCACCGAGGACGATGGCCCAATTGAACAAGCAGGTACGACCGAGCAGGGTGACGCTGGCCCGTGTTGCCGCAGAGGCCGGCGTCTCTGTTGCCACGGCCTCCAAGGTGATCAACGGGAGGACCGGCGTCGGTGAGTCGACCAGGCGCAGCGTCGAGGAACTCGCAGAACGGCTCGGGTATGTGGGCGTCGGTGAACGGGAACGACCGTTGCGGGGAAAACGTGAACCGCTCATCGAGGTCGTCGTGGACTCGCTGCGCAATCCCTACACGCTGGTCCTCCTGTCGGGCGTTGTGGGTGCGGTTGAGGAGGCGGAAGCAGCCATCGTGATCCGGCAACTCAGCGACGTCACACACCAGTCGGCCCTGAGCTGGGCGCAACGGTTGGCGCGCTCCGGCCGTATCGGGGTCATCGAGGTGACTTCCGAGTTCTCCGTGGAGCGAGAGGCGGCTCTGCGATCGGTGGGGCTGCCGGTCGTTCTTGTCGATCCGATCGATGTGCCCCGCACCACCACTGTCAGCGTCGGCGCAACCAACTGGGCGGGAGCCATGGAAGCGACGAAGCACTTGATCGATCTCGGCCATACGGACATCGCCTACATTGGCGGGCCTGCCCTTGCGGCATGCGATGTCGCACGCACGCACGGCTACTCCGCCGCGATGTACCAGGCCCACCTTCCGATTGACCTCAGCGAGGTCGTACACGGGCCATTCACTTTCGAGCACGGCCTGACCGAGGGGCGCAGAATTCTGGAGCGTGCCAAGAGGCCCACCGCGATCTTCGCGGCGAGCGATGTCACCGCCATGGGCGTGATGGAGGCCGCACGCACCCTCGGCATCTCCGTGCCGGAGGAGTTGAGCATCGTCGGCTTCGACAACACGATGCTGGCGCAAACTTCCTCTCCCCGCCTGACGACCATCCACCAGCCGGTCGAGGAGATCGGCCGAACGGCGGTCGAAACCGTTCAGAAGCTCGCGCGCGGCGAGACGCTGCACTCGAAGCGCGTCGAGTTGGCCACCCACCTGGTCGTGCGCGACTCCACCGCGCCGCCCCACCTGCCCCGAGACTGACGAAGTCCGGACGCCGTCCACACACGAAGGATCATCGAACCAATGCCGACAATCTTCCACATCGCCCCACACGGATCCGACACGGCGGACGGATCGACCGCCCATCCATTCCGCACCATCAGCCGGGGTGCGCAGGCCGCGCAGCCCGGCGATACGGTGCTGGTGCATGCTGGTGAGTACCGGGAATGGGTCGCACCACCGCGCGGCGGCCTCAGTGACCGGCGCCGTATCACTTATGCGGCCGCGCCAGGCGAGACGCCCGTGATCAAGGGATCTGAACGCGTCACGGGGTGGACGCTGGTGGCAGGAACGGTGTGGAAGTCGGTTGTCCAGAACGCGGCGTTCGGTGACTTCAATCCTTTCGCTGAAGAGATCGCGGGCGACTGGCTTGTCTACCCTGACACCTCGTCACGTAGCAAGCATCTCGCCGACGTCTACCTGAATGGGCGTAGCTTCTACGAGGCCGAGAGTCTCGACGAAATCGCTGATCCCGCGATCAGGACAGTGGCGGTCGACCACTGGACGGGGTCAGAGGTTGCTGTCCGCGACCCCGATCAGACTCGTTTTCTCTGGTATGGCGAAGTCGACGAGGAGCACACGACGATCTGGGCGAACTTCCACGGCGCCGACCCCAACACGGAACTCGTCGAGATCAACGTGCGGCGCTCGGTCTTCTTCCCCACAGAGCGTCACATCAACTACGTCACCGTCCGCGGGTTCGAGCTCGCCCACGCCGCGTCACCCTGGGCGCCGCCGACCGCCGACCAGCCTGGATTGATCGGCCCGAACTGGGCGAAGGGCTGGATCATCGAGGACAACGTGATCCACGACGCGAAGTGCTCGGCCATCTCGATCGGGAAGGAGAAAACGACGGGACACAACTTTGCCATGGAACGCGGCGACAAGCCCGGGTATCAGTACCAGTTGGAGTCCGTCTTTGCGGCGGTCCAGGTGGGATGGGACAGGGAACACGTCGGCTCGCACATCATCCGTCGCAACACCATCTTCGACTGCGGTCAGAACGGCATCGTCGGACACCTCGGATGCGTGTTCTCCACCATCGAGGACAACCACATCTACAACATCGCCATCAAGCGCGAGTTCTACGGACACGAGATCGGCGGCATAAAGCTGCATGCAGCGATCGATGTGACGATTCGCCATAACCGCATCCACGATTGCTCGCTCGGCATCTGGCTGGACTGGCAAACCCAGGGCACTCGCGTGACGCGAAACCTCCTCTATGACAACGCACGAGACCTCTTCATCGAAGTCAGTCACGGTCCCTACATCGTGGATCACAACGCATTCGGGTCGCGGGCTTCCCTGGAGGTCTTCAGCCAGGGTGGTGCGTTCGCGAACAACCTTGTTGCCGGCACCGTGTCGATCGAGCCGGTCGTCGATCGTCCCACCCCGTATCACGTCCCGCACAGCACGCAAGTGGCGGGCTACGCCGCGATCCTCGGCGGAGACGACCGGTTCATCGGCAACATCTTCCTCGACGGCGACGCCGACCTCGCATACGGGCCGACGGCGCGCGCCGGACAAATCATCGGGTACGGCACGGCTGGATATGACGCCCACCCCGATAGCTTTGACGAGTACCTCATTCGGACCGGCGACTCCTCACTCGGTGACCACGAACGCTTCAGCCACGTGAAGCAACCTGTATACATGCGTGGCAACGTCTACAGTCTCGGCGCGCAGAGCTACGGCGGCGAGACATCCGCCATCCGGCTCACGGATCCCGGGGTGCGGATCGCGATCGTCGCCGACGGCGACTCCGTCTTCCTGGACGCGCAACTCCCCCCGGAATTCGACGACCGCCTCAGCAGGGTGGTGACACAGGCTGATCTGCCTGCCGTGCGATTCGTGGGTGCCGACTTCGAGCACCCGGACGGCACACCTGTCGTGCTCGACGTCGACCTCGTGGGTGATCTGAAGCACGCGAACGAATCGTATGCAGCCGGCCCACTCGGCAGTCTCCGATCCGGAACATCACGGACCCGAGTGTGGTGAGCGGGTTTCGGCCACCAGCCTTCCAGGTGCGAAAGCCCGCCGGGCGTCAGACGCGTGATCTGGACCGCCCGTCAGCTCGGACGCGTGCCGTTCATCCAGCCCCTGCTCGACGGAACGATAAGCGGCAGCTCGAAGATCGGGTGGCTGAGGCCGGTGGCATCTCCGGGGGTGCACCGTTGCGGTACACCCCCGGACGTCGTGCTGCCGTTGCCTATCAGTCGAGGATGGCCACGAGACGGCCGTTCACCTCGCCGCGCTGCAGTCGGCCCAGGCCGTAAGGGATCTCATCGAAGGTGATCTCTTCGGCCTTGACTGACAGCTCTCCGGCGGCGACCATGTCGATGACGGCCTGCAGGTGCTCCGGAACGCCCGCCACGGTCGCACCCTGAAGATCGATGGCGCGCGAGACGAGGTCGATCGAACTGATCGTCCATTCCGCCGCGCCCAGGCCGACGAGCACGACACGTCCCCGATCCTTGACGGCGCGGATCGCGCCGGACGTCGTGGTGCCGAACCCGGCGAAGTCGATGATGACGTCCAGGTTCAGTCCCTCGAGCGCTGACACGTCACTGAACACGTCGATCACGCCGTTCTCCTTGGCCTGATTCCATACCGCCTCGCGAGGCTCGACGCCGTACACCTCTGCGCCGAGAACAACCGCGATGCGCGCCCCGGTCATTCCGAGACCGCCGAGGCCCACGATGCCGACGCGATCGCCCTCCTTGACGCCGCCGTAGATCGCGACGCCGGTGTACGACGTGAGGCCCGCGTCGGTCGCGGCCGCGGCCTGCGCCCAGTCCATGCCCTCGGGCAGGCGAACGAGCTTCGAGGCGCTGACGATGATGTACTCCGCATAGGCGCCGTCGCGCGACACGCCGGGGGCGTCGTCGGGCGAGATGGCGCTCGCCACCGGGTCGCCGACGCTCCAGCCGGTGACGCCGGCGCCCACCTCGGCGATGACGCCGGATGCCTCGTGGCCGAGGATCGCCGGGAACGGAATCTGAATGGGGATGACCCCTTCCATGTACCCCACGTCGCTGTGGCAGAGGCCGGAGGCCTTCACCTTCACGAGCACCTGCCCCTCACCGGGCACCGGCCTCGCGACCTCAGCGGCGCGCAGAGATCCATGCACTTCATCGAGAACCCACGCTTTCATGGCGTTCCTTCCCTCTCAGCATTCATCGTTGGACGCCGTTCATGTCATCGGCTGCCCGCGCGTGCGCGAAGATGACGTGATGTGGCGGTGCAACTCTACGCCTCAAATAGACACTGTCTACCGGAGGTGGACCATCGTGAGTTCTGCGCAGGAGAGTCGGCGCGCATCGCTGCGCGATGCCGACGACGATCAGTCTCGGGCGACCCGTCTTCTGCTGATCGGCGCCTACGAGCAGGCCGCTGCGGCAAGGCTCGCGCGCCCGAGCGTGACGTGGTTGAGCGAGCGCGCGGGAGTGGGTCGCAGCACGTTCTACACACACTTCGCGTCGGTGGAAGATCTTGCGATCGCGACGATCACGGCGAGCTTCGAACCCATCGCGACATCCGACACCGATCGTCGTCGCGCGCACACCGACGACCGGCGCGCGATCGCGCGCGACGGGCTGAGCGCGATCATCGAGAGCATCGAGCGCAGCCGGGCGGTCCTCGACTACACCGTGCACATCGGATCCCGTGCCGCCGTGCTCGACCGACTGATCGCGCAGTTCGCGCACTACACCCGCGAAACCATCGCCGTGGAATACGACCACCTCGACGCGGCCCGGCGGGACATCGTGACCGAGTACGTCAGCGCCGGCACCGCGCACACCGTTCTGCAGTGGGTCGAAGGAAGGATGCCCCTCCGTCGCTCAGCCCTTGTCGACCAGCTGCTCGACGTGCTCCCGGTGCCCCTTACCCGATAGGGCGCGGACGAGTCGGGCATTGTTCCGGTCAGATTGCGCGTGCGTAAATTTCCACCGGAGCGTGGCTTCGTTCGCGATCGATCGCACGATACTGGGCCCCAAGAGCCGCCGATTCTCCGTCTCACCGCACGGCTCAGTGATCCGGGAGAAGACACGATGTCCACAGTCACGACGCGCCCCGCGGGGTCCCGCACCCACCCTGTCGATCAGGTGCTGCCCGCCCCGAAGCTGTTCGCCTACGGCTTCCAGCACGTCCTCGCGTTCTACGCCGGGGCCGTGCTCGTGCCGATCCTCGTCGCGAACGCCCTCGGGCTGAGCAACGAGCAGCTGATCCACCTGATCAATGCCGACCTTTTCACGTGCGGCATCGCCTCGCTGATCCAGTCGATCGGCTTCGGCAGGAGGTGGTTCCGCTTCGGGATCAAACTGCCGCTGCTGCAGGGCGTCACGTTCACCGCCGTGTCGCCGATGATCGCGATCGGCACCGCGGTCATGGCCGGTGGCGGCACGAACATCGACGGCCTGCTCACGATCTACGGCTCGGTCATCGTCGCGGGCCTGTTCACGATCTTGGTGGCGCCGTTCTTCGCTCGCCTGCTGCGCTTCTTCCCGCCCGTCGTCACCGGCTCGATCATCCTCATCATCGGCGTCGCGCTGATCCCCGTGGCGGCAGGCGATGTCACCTACGGCGCGATCATCGGTCAGAACGGCATGTTCATCGACCCGGCGACCGGGCAGCCCGACTTCTCGGGCGGTTTCCTCGACTACAGCCTGCAGAACGGCCCGCTCCTGCTGCAGAACCTCGCCTACGCGGGCGGCACCCTCGCGGTCATCATCTTCATGCAGCGCTTCTTCCGCGGCTTCCTGCAGACCATCGCGGTGCTGATCGGCTTGGTTGCGGGCACGCTCGTCGCCTTCATGCTCGGCGACGCGCACTTCGATGACGTCGCGACCTCGCCGTGGGTAGGCGTGGTCACGCCGTTCTCGTTCGGCATCCCGCAGTTCTCGATCACGGCGATCATCTCGATGATCATCGTCATGCTGATCACGATGGTCGAGACCACCGGCGACAGCTACGCCACGGGCGAGATCGTCGGCAAGCGGATCAGCCCCTCGGACATCGCCGCGGCCATCCGCGCCGACGGTCTCGCGACCGTGCTCGGCGGCGTCTTCAACTCGTTCCCGTACACCGCGTTCGCCGAGAACGTGGGACTGGTGCGGCTCACGCAGGTGAAGTCGCGCTGGGTCGTCGCGACGGCCGGTCTCATCATGATCGTCCTGGGGCTCTTGCCCAAGGCCGCGGCGATCGTCTCAGGCATCCCGCATCCTGTGCTCGGCGGCGCCGCGCTCGCCCTCTTCGCCGCGGTCGCGGTCGCGGGCATCCAGACACTGCAGAAGGTCGACTTCAACGACCACCGCAACGGCATCATCATCGGCACGACGCTCGCCGCATCGGGCCTGATCACCAGCTTCGGCGCGATCTCGGGCGCCTTCCCCGAGTGGGCGCAGATCTTCTTCGGCTCGGGCATCACGCTCGGCGCCATCGTCGCGATCCTGCTGAACCTGCTGTTCTTCCACACCGGAGGGCGCGGCGAAGCTGTGGCCGGGCGCCCGGGGCGCGACCTGGTCACCCTCGATCAGGTGAACGAGATGACCCAGGCGGAGTTCGACGCGACCTTCGGCGACGTGGTCCAGGGTGCGGATTGGGCGCTCGAGAGCGCCTTCGCCGCGCGTCCGTTCGCTGACACCTATGCGCTGCGCGCGGCATTCCAGGATGCCCTGCTCACGTCATCCTCGGACGAGCAGCTGGCCCTCTTGCGTTCCTTCCCCGATCTCGGCAGCTCGGACGACACCGGGCATGCGTACGCGAGGGATCACTCCGAAAAGGGCATCGACGCGCTCGGCAATGAGGAGTACGACGACATCGCCGAGCTGGCGACCGCCTACCGTGAGCGCTTCGGCTTCCCGCTGATCGTCTCGGCCCGCGACGTCGAGCGCTACGAGCGGGTCATCGCGAACGGCTGGTCGAAAATGGCCAACTCGCCCACCGCAGAGCGCGCATCGGCCTTGATCGAGACGGCGAAGATCTTCAACCACCGCTTCGACGAGAAGGTGGCGGATGCCAACCCCCTCGCCTCTGCGCGGCTGAAGCTCGCGACCGAGCTCGGCTGAGCCGCGGTCGCTCGCGATCGTCGGAGGTGGGGAAGCAGAGGTGAAAGTGGCCTCACGAGCGGGCGTTTTCGCGATAGTGGTGATCGTGACGACGGTGCTCGCCGCCTGCGCGGGCGGCCCGTGGCATCCCCGGCCGACGCCGTCATCGTCTCCGTCGGCATCCGAGGCTCCGTCGGTCACGCTGCCGGTGGGGACGTCCACGGTGCAGCTGGATTCCGGTGGCCAGGAACGCACGTACCTGGTCCATGTGCCCGCGGGGCTCTCGGACCCAGCGCCGCTCGTGCTCATGCTGCACGGCGGCTACGGATCTGGCGCACAGGCGGAACGCTCGTACGGCTGGGACCCTCTATCCGATCAGGATCATTTCATCGTCGCGTACCCCGATGGCCTGGATCGCGCATGGAACTCGGGCGGCGGATGCTGCGGCAAGGCCGCGCGGCGGAACGTCGATGACGTCTCGTTCCTGACCGGGGTGGTCACTGACATCGAGGCGCGCGTTCCCGTCGACCCGGCGCGCGTGTACGCGGCGGGGATGTCGAACGGGGCGATGATGGCGTATCGCCTCGCCTGCGACACCGACGTGTTCGCCGCGATCGGCCCCGTGGCCGGCACGATCGCTCCCGACACGCCCTGCACGTCGCCCGACCCGGTGTCGGTGATGGCCGTGCACGGAACGGCCGACACCCGGGTGCTCTACGACGGCGGCACAAGCACCGTCGGTTCCGCAGAGATCGAGGCCCGAGCCGCCCCCGAGCTCTCCGCCTTCTGGCGCGGTGTCAACGGCTGCACTGATCCGGCCACGACGACCGCGACCCCGCAGGTGTCGATCGCGGCGGCGGCATGCCCCGACGGACGGGCGGTGGAACTCGTGACGGTCGACGGCTACGGGCATGAGTGGCCCTCGACTGCCGGATCGCAGACGCCCTACGGCGAGCCCGTGTACACGGGGTGGGATGCCACGAATGAGCTCTGGGCGTTCTTCGCCGCCCATCCCACACCCTGACGGGCCCCGGGGTCAGCGTGTGACTGGGTTGTAGCGGGTGGCGGTGAGACGCTCGGACACTGCGCACGCCTTGGTGTCTGCGAGTCCCTCGCGGCGGAGGACGTCACGGATCGGACCGTCGCCGAACGAGGCGTCCCGGCCCTTGGGGTACACCGCCCAGATCGGCACGCGCGCATGTTCGTCGAGAGCGGCCAACGCCTCGCGAAGGTCTTCGGGGCTGTGGACGACGGCGATGATCATGTCGGCCTCGGTGCGGTCGATGGTCGTTGCTCCCTCGATCGCCCCTGCGAGGGCGGCATCGTCGGTGCCGCCGACCAGGAACACCCTCGCCCCGCCCGAAAGCCCGAGCTTGTCGCGGAGGGTGGGCGGGGGAGTGGTGATCGCCTTCGCCCAGGATGCAGCGGCGCGCTCCCCGAGGTGCAGCACCACCGTCTCTGCGCCGCATCGCATCCGCAGCACCTCGCCGTCGACTGCGAGCTCGCTGATCTCCGCGGTCTTGAAACGGCGACGAAGCGGGGCGCGCAGGATCAGTTCAGTCGACTCCAGTACTGCCTTCACCTCGGCAAAGCTGTCGTCGACCTCGACCCGGATCAGTGCTTCTCGTCCCATCCCGACCCTCCCAGTCGTGCGACCTCGGCCGCGATGGCCATCAGCAGCGCGGCATCCGTCTGGTACATCCAGAATCTCCCGCGGCGTTCCATGATCAGCAACCCCGACTTCCGGAGCACCTTCAGATGCTCCGATACGGTCGCCAGCGCTAGATCGGACAGGGCGGCGAGGTCTCCCGCCGCTTGTTCGTCGGCGAGGCAGGCCCGCAGGAACGAACGCCGATCGGGATGTGCGAGCGCGCGCAGCACCTCGTCGAGCACGCCGGGCTCCACGGCGGCTACTTCTGGATCAGGGTCAGGACGTTGCCCGCGGGATCCTGGACCTGAGCCTTGGTCACCCAGCCGTTGTCTGTCGCCGGCATCACCACAGCCCCGCCCTCGCGCGCCGCGCGGGCAAGGGCGTCGGCGAGGTCGGCGACGACCACGCCGATAGTGATCGACGGCTCGGGTGACTCGGTGATCGCGCCGCCTAACCCCGGCGTCGACACCTGCGCATAGCCGGGTCCGCGCGAGGCGACCTCCCACCCGAACAACGAACTGTAGAACGCGGACAGGGTGTCCAGCTCGGGGCCTGCCACGTCGAAATGACCAATGATCGCCTGGTTCTCACTCATGATGTGCTCCCTTTGCGCATGACCATACTTCGGGAAAAGACGAAATGTCAACGGTCGTGTGGAGGTCCCCGGCCAGTGATCGAGAAGCTCTGGGCGGATCTCCTTGGCATCCACCTCTCACTGGTCTGCCGGTCAGGGCATCACTGGCAGCGCCGCCGAGGCCTGCTTGCTGAGGGCACGGATGCCGGCGGCGAACGCCGACTCGCTGCCTTCGGGGAGGGCGTCGATCAAGAACCGCTGAATGTTTCGGGCGTGGATGGCGGCTGCCTGCCGGACGGCCTCGTCTCCGTGGGTGGTCAGGCGCACGATCTGGACCCGTCCGTCGGCATCGGACGAGTGTCGCTCGACGAGCCCCTGTTCGACCCCGCGGTGCACGAGCCGGGTGGCACCACCCGAGGTCACGACCTTGGCCTGCGCGATGTCTTTGACCGAGACTCCGCCCTCGCCCGCACGGGAGACGATCAGCAGCAGCTCGAAGATCGGGTGGCTGAGGCCCGTGGCGTCTTCGAGTTCCTTCGCGAGCAGGTACTCGAACCCGTTCGCCGCGGCCAGCAGCCGCCCGAACAGCAGGATGCGAGGGTCGTAGGCGGCATCGGTTGCGGTGGCGAAGGGGGCCGGGGTGGACATGTTCACAGGATATCTCCGATTCGGGAATAGCTGACTAGTCAGCCAACGTTGTGTCGAGTGCGCCGTGATCACGGCGGGCGCCCGGAAGGTCCGGGTGTCGGCAGGAAGGAAAACCCATGGCCCTGGAATTCACCGTTCTCGATCTCGACTTCCCGGTCGGATCGAAGAACAAGACCGCCACCCTTGTCACCGGCCCGACCGAGGCTCTTCTCGTCGACGCCGGCTTCACCCGCGCCGACGGGCACCGACTCGTCGCGGAAGTGCTCGATTCGGGGAAGACGCTGACGACCGTTTTCGTCAGCCATGCCGATCCCGACTACTACTTCGGTCTCGAGGCGATCGCCGACGCCTTCCCCGATGTTCGGATCGTCGCGACGCCGATCGTGATCGACCACGTCCGCGCGTCGTTCGAGGGCAAGCTGACGGCGTGGAGTGCGCTGGGTGCGAACCTCCCCACGCGACTCGTGGAGATCTCGCCGCTCACCGCAGACCACCTCGTCGTCGACGGTGAGAGCCTCGAACTGCTCGGCGGGTCGGAGATCCTGCCCGACCGCCAGTACCTGTGGAATGCCGAGCACCGCGCGATCCTCGGTGGCGTCCTCCTCTTCCAGCAGGAGCACGTCTGGACCGCCGACACCGCCACCCCCGAGAAGCGCGCGGCGTGGATCGACCTGCTCGACGAGATGGATGCTCTGCAGCCCGCGTTCGTGGTCCCCGGCCACCGCCTGCCCGACACCGCGACCGACGCCAGCGCGATCGCGTACACGCGCAGTTACCTGCGCGCCTTCGAGGAGATCCTCGCCGAGTCGGCCGACGGCGCCGCCGTGACGGCTACGCTCATCGAGCGGTACCCGTCGGCGGGCATGCTGATCGCCGCGCAGATCGGTCCGAAGGTCGCCAAGGGAGAGATGTCATGGGGCTGAACGAACAGACCGTGTCCGACGCGCCGCGCGATGTCGTCCGCCGTCAGTACCTGGCGTCGGCCGCGGGCGACCTCGAGGCGTTGCGTGCCACGCTGGCGCCCGACGTCGAGTGGACAGAGATGGCGGGCTTCCCGCTTGCCGGAACGTATCGCACACCCGAAGGCGTCACCTCGAACGTCATGGAGCGACTGGGGGAGTCGTGGGAGGGCTGGACCGCGCACGACGACACGTACGTCGTGGACGGTGAGAACGTGGTCGTCCTCGCGCGCTACACGGCCACGAATCGCACGACCGGCAAGGCGCTCGCCGTGCGCGTCGCGCACCACTTCGTGGTGCGGGGTGGGCTGATTGTCCGCTTCGAACAGTTCGTCGACACCGCCCTCGTGCGCGACGCCAGCAGCTGATCGGCGCCACAGTGGCGGGGTTGGCGGGGCCGCCGGTGCTCAGGAGTGCGGCGGAATCCGGAACGATGCCACGAGGTCGCCGTCGACGGTCACGATGGCATCCGATTCACCACTGAACCGGCGGCTGCGCCAGTCGAAGTGGATGTCTGTGACATCGCCGTCGGTGGATGCCTGAAGCACCGTTATCTGCGCGCCCTGACCGATCGCGTCGGTCGCGGCCCAGCTGCGCACGCCGTCGCGACCGCGCAGCACGCGGCCCCAGTCGTCGACGTAGCCGTCGTCGGTGAACGCCGCGACGAAGGCTTCGGTGTCGCCGGCGTTGATCGCGTCGACCAGCGCTTGGACAGGCGCGGGCACAGCCGCAGCGGAAACAGTGTCGTCGGTCACAGGAACTCCCCGTCTACTCAGATCTGAACGCCGAGCGTATCAGCGGGAATTCTGCCCCAGCAGTCTGGCGGCCATCGCGGTCGACAGGCTGCGCGGGGCGATTCTCGACATCGACGCGGATGCCCGGTTGCCCGTCCCCGACACGACGTATGCCGGGGTCTTCCGCTTGTCGAGGGCGCGCAGAGCGGTCGTGATGACCTGCTCGGGCGTCTGGAGCGAACCGACCGCCGCCGATTCGGTGCCGACGACGTCGAAGAACTCGGTGCGTGTGGCGCCGGGGCAGAGGGCCAGCACCTTCAGCCCCGACCCGCGCGTCTCGTAGGCGAGCGCCTCGGTGAAGCTCAAGACGAAGGCCTTGCTGGCTCCGTAGACCGCCATGCCGGGAAGCGGCTGGAAAGCCGCGGTGCTGGCGAGGTTGACGAGTGCGCCGGTGCCGTCTGCCAGCAGGTCGGGGAGGAACGCGTGCGAGAGGTCGACCAGCGCCGCGACGTCGAGCTGGATCTCTGCAGCGATGCGCTCGGCATCCTCCTGGGCGAAGCGGCCGTAGGTCGCAAACCCCGCATTGTTGATCAGCGTGCTGATCGTGATGCCGCGCTCGCGGAGGTCGGCGCGCAGGTCGCGGCCGATTCCGGGCCGCGCAAGGTCGGTGGCGATCGTGGTCACTGTCACGCCGAACTTCTGGCGGAGCGTGGCGGCGTGCTGTTCCAGCAGTGCGGCGCGCCGCGCAACGAGCACGAGGTCGGCGCCCCGCGCCGCGAGTCGGTGCGCGAACTCCGCGCCGAGGCCAGAGCTTGCGCCCGTGATGAGGGCGGTGCGCCCGGAGAAGTCGATGGTCATTGCGGGGCTCCTGGCTGAGAGGGAGGGTCGGGGTAGGTCTTCAATGTAGACAGTGACAGGAATGTTGTCAATGTCTACACAATCGGTAGGATGAGGGTATGACTCCGGCTGGCTATCACCACGGGAACCTCCGATCCGCACTGTTGGCGCAGGCAGAGGTCGCTCTGCGCGAAGGGGGAGTCGAGGGGCTGTCGCTCCGCCAGCTCGCGCGGGATCTCGGCGTCAGCCACGGCGCGCCCGCCCGCCACTTCCCCGATAGGCAGTCGCTGCTGGATGCCCTCGCGCTGGCGGGGTTCGAATCGCTCAACGCGCAGCTGGCGGCCGCGGCTTCGAGCGCGGGCACATTCCGCGACCGCTTCGACGCGGTGGCGCGGGCGTACGTCTCGTTCGCCCTGGACCACGCCGAACTGCTGAACGTGATGTTCACGACGAAGCATCACGACGCAGCCAGCACACAACTGCGCGAGATCGGATCGGCGGGCATGACGACCGCGCAACAGCTGATTGCCGAAGCTCAGCGCGCAGGCGAGGTCCGCGCGGGTGACCCGGGCGTGTTCGCGGTGGTCGCGCAGGCCCACGTGCACGGACTTGCCGTGCTCGCGGGCGGCGACATGCTCGACGGTCGCGACCTCGACACTGTGCTCGCCGCGGCACTCGACCTGATCTGGCGCGGACTCGCGACGTCTTAGCCTGGTGGGGTGAGCACTTCATCACCCCACGACGTCGTCGACTCGGCGCCGCGCTATGCCGGAAAACCGCTGATCATCGCCTTCGGGGTGGATGCCGTGCTGGTGATCGTCTTCGCGGCGATCGGGCGCGCCAGCCACGGCGAAGACCTGCTCGGGGTGTGGAGCACCGCGTGGACCTTCCTCCTCGCGCTCGTCGTCGGCTGGGCTGTGGCCTTCGCCTGGCGCGCGCCCTTCGCCCCGCTGCGCACGGGCGTACCGGTGTGGGCGGTCACCGTCGCGGGCGGCATGGTGCTGCGCGGGCTCAGCGGCCAGGGCGTGCAGGTCGCATTCGTCGTCGTCGCCGCGGTCGTGCTGCTCGTGTTCCTGGTCGGCTGGCGGGTCGTCGCGTCGGCCGTGCGGCGCCGTCAGCGCGTCGGCGCTGCCACGGCCTCGACGCGCTGATCGGCAGGTTCCTGCGCGCCGTGCCCGACGAGCGGCCCGGCACCGTGCCCGACGCGCGCAGCGGCGACGATCATGACGGCCAGGCCTGTGGCGGTGAGCAGCGCCCCGATCCAGATCGGTGAGGTGTAGCCGAGCCCCGCGCTGATGGCAAGACCGCCGATCCACGCGCCGAGGGCGTTGCCCACGTTGAAGGCGCCGATGTTGGCGCCGGATGCCAGCGTCGGGGCATCCCCGGCATAGGTCATGACACGGCTCTGCAGGCCGGGCACGGTGCCGAACCCGAACCCGCCCATCAGGAAGAGGGCCACGATCGTGCCGACGCTCGACTCGGCGACCAGGGCGAACGCGGCCAGGACCACCGTGAGTGCACCGATGAACAGCAGCAGTGTGCGATCGATGGAGCGGTCGGCGAGTCGCCCGCCGAGCCAGTTGCCGATGACCAGCCCGACGCCGAACAGCACGAGCAGCCACGGCACGGCCAATGCCGAGAAGCCGCTGACCTCGGTGAGCGTGTAGGCGATGTAGGTGAACGCCCCGAACACGCCGCCGAATGCCAGGACGGTGACGACGAGCGAGAGCCACACCTGGACCGACCCGAACGCGCCGAGCTCGGAGCGCAGGCGGATGCTCTGGTCGGGGCGGGGCAGCTTCGGGACGAGCGCGGCGATGCCGGCGAACGCCACGACGCCGATCGCCGAGATCACCCAGAACGTCGACCGCCAGCCGGTCTGCTGGCCGAGGAACGTGCCGAACGGCACGCCGAAGACGTTCGCCGCGGTCAGGCCGGTGAACATGATGGCGATGGCTCCGGCTTTCTTCTCGGCCGGAACGAGGTTCACCGCGACGACCGATCCGATGCCGAAGAACGCGCCGTGGCTCAGAGCGGAGACGATGCGGCCGACCATCGCGGTGGCGTAGTCGGGAGCGAGAGCCGTGATGACGTTGCCGATGATGAACAGGACGACGAGTGCGAGCAGCAGGGGCTTGCGGGGGAGGCGCGTGGTCGCCGCGGTCAGGAAGAGCGCTCCGACGACGACGCCGAGCGCGTAGCCCGAGATGAGCCAACCCGCGGCCGCTTCCGACACACCGAAATCGGATGCCACGTCGGGCAGCAGCCCCATGATGACGAACTCGGTGAGTCCGATTCCGAAGGCGCCGAGAGCGAGCGCGAGAAGTCCGAGAGGCATGAGGGTTCTCCTGCTAGTATCCGAAGGTAGTTGCACACGCGGGATATTGCGCGGACGAGGAATATCGTTGCACACGCAACTAACAAGCGCAAGCAAGTATCGCGCCACGGATCACCGAGAGAGGTCGAGCATGGGCATCGCAGACGACGCCGTCGAGGTCCGCGCGCAGGGTTGGCGCACGCTGACGGCGTTGCATGCCCTGCTCGAGACAGAACTCGAACGTGCGCTCAGCGGGGCATCCGACCTCTCCGTCGTCGAATACACCGTGCTCGATGCGCTCAGCCGACAGGACGGGTGGCACATGCGCATGCAGCAGCTCGCGCGTGCGGCCGCCCTCAGCCCGAGCGCGACGACGCGGCTGGTGACCCGGCTCGAGGATCGCGGACTGCTCACGCGCATCCTGTGCGATGACGACCGGCGCGGCATCTACACGGAGCTCACCCCGGCCGGCCGGGCGCTGCGCGACGCTACGCGACCCATTCATGATGCGGCGCTCGAGAGCGCGCTCGAGGCGGCGGCCGCGCAGCCCGAGCTGGGCGCGATCGTGTCGGCGATGCACGACATCGCCCTGCCCGTGTCGGCGGAACGCTGACCTCGGGCGGCTCGCGTCGTCGCCCGACCCTCGTCCGCCTGCAGACGCCGCCTTCTCAGGCGCCGGTCGCCGGCGAAGGCGACGGCGCGGCCGGCGCGGCCGGCGCGAACGCCGTGCGCCGGTACAGCGGCGTTCCGATGAGCGTCGCGACGACGAGCACCGCCAGCGCGACCGCAGGCAGCGCGCTGTACCCCCAGAGATCGGCGAGGAACGACGGGGCGATGGCCCCGATCACGGCCCCCGCCGCGATGATGCCGTTCAGCAGTCCCATCGCCGACCCCTCACTGCCCGGGGTGATCCGCACGATCATCATCGTGGCCGACACCACTTCGAACGAGTACGCCGTGGCCGCGAGGACCAGCGCGACCGAGCCGATCACGGCCTTGCCGGGCAGATCGAAGGCCGATGACGCGGCCATGGCGGCGAACGAGACCATCGTGATCACGAGGCCGAGCAGCAGCAGTCTGCCGGGGCCGATCCGGCCTGCGAGCGTGCCGGCGATCGGGTAGACGACGGTGCCGATCGCCGCGCCGACGAGGAACAGCAGCGAGGTCGTCGCGGGCGGCACAGCGAACCCGTCGCGCATCACGAGGGGCACGACGTTGAAGAAGGTCTGGATGCCCGTCATCGTCAGCAGCCAGGTCGCGAGGAACACTGCGAACAGCGGCGAACGGGGCGGCTTCGCGCCGGATGCCGCGGCGACGGGCTTCGCGGGGCCGAGGCGGGGGAGCCCGATGCGACCGAGGAAGAACCCGGCGGCGAGGAGCACGGCCGTCGCGATCCAGCCGAGACGCAGCTGGGCGGCCGCGAACGCGGCGATCACGAGACCCACCGCCTGACCCGCGCCGTAGGCGAAGCGGAACCAGCTCAGCCGGGTGTTCCACTCCTCTTTCGGATGCGCTTCGACCACGAACAGGCCCGCGACGGTTCCGGCGAGGCTGCCCGTACCGCCGAAGACGAGGGCGAGCAGCAGCCACTGCCAGACCTGATCCGAGAATGCGAACGCCAGCACGGCAACCGCCATCAGCGGGAAGCACCCGAGGAACACCGCGCGCTGTCGGCCGGCGCGGTCGGCCATCGATCCGAGCACGGGGGCGAGCAGACCGCCGACGTAGAACGCCGCGACCACCAGCCCGACGGTCGTGGCGCCGTTGCGCTGGCCGTCCTCGACGGTCAGCGGGATGAGAATCGGCGCGACGCCGAGCACCATCATCCCCACGACGGCATAGGCCGAGTACCAGGGTTCCGTCCAGCGCACGATTTCAGGCTAGGGCGTTGCGCGAACCCCCGACAATCGCGCTGATCACCATTCCCGTCACTCGGTGGCCCAGACGCGCTCGATCGGCACCTCGTGGCCGAGCACGTTCTGGGCGGCGCGATGGCCTGAGCAGAGCGCGGCCGTGACCGTGGCCGGGTCGTCGGTCCACGTCGCCTCGCCCGCGAGATGCAGCACGCCGCCGACGGGCGTGGCGAGCGCGTCGTGGTCATCGGTGGTGGATCCGAGCGTCATGTACGCGTACGACCCGTGGGCGAAGGGATCGTCCTGCCACGCCGTCCGCTGCACGGCGATCGGCTCGGGAATGTCGTCACCGTAGAGGCGGCGCAGCTGACCCATGATGGATGCCACGACCTCGGCATCCGTCCACCCGCGGGTCGCCACGGCGGCAGGCCCCGCCGCGAACGTCAGCAGCGCCGGCGAATCGTGCAGCGCGGTCAGGTCGTACCAGGAGTGCCACCACGCGCCCTCCGGCCCCTGCTGGCGTATCGCGTAGACGCCCTCGTCCCAGAACGTCTCGTCGAAGCGCAGGAACACCTTCTCGAACGCGTTCATCGTGAGCCTGCCGAGTGCGCCGGCGACGGGCTCGGGCAGCGGGGGATCGATCACGAAGGCATCCGACTGCAGCACTCCCACGGGCACCGTGATCACCACGTCGTGGGCCGTGAAGACGCCCCGGTCGGTCGTGACCGTGACGCCGTCATCTTCGGACCAGTCCACGCCCGACACGATGTGCTCGAGCCGCACTTCGAGGCCTTCGCCCAGGCCGGATGCCAGGCGGTCATAGCCCTGCGGGAACACGACCTCGTCGCCGTCGACCTGGTCGTCGTCGAGCCCGTGTGCGGCGAGCTCGTCGATCCACGCCCCGTACTGCTCTTCGCTGCGATGCTCGAGATACTCGCGCACGCGCTGCACACGGTCTGTCTCCCAGGCGCCCGCGCGGCTCGCGTCGGCGAGCGCTGCCTCGGTGACGTCGCGGTACGACGCGTCGGGGGCGGATGCCTCGATCGCGGGCGTCAACGCGGCATCCACCGCATGGATATCGGCGACGTACCGCGCGGCCTCGTCGTCGGTCAGGCGGTGGCCGGCGGGGGAGTAGTGCGCGATCGGGCGGCTGTCGGGCTGGTAGCCGCCGACCGTGAACTCGGTCGTGGGCATGCCAAACGCTGTCACGGCCGCGTAGACGGGACTGTCGGTGATCCCGTGGATCCACGAGGCGCCGCGGTCGGTGACGTATCCGCCCGACCGGTCGGTCCACACGCGGCCGCCGAGGCGATCCCGCGCTTCCAGCACGACGACTCGGCGCCCGGCGTCTGTCAGGAGGCGCGCCGTCGTAAGACCTGCGACGCCCGCCCCGATCACGATCGTGTCGACCTCGGACATCGTCGCCTCTTCTCTGTCGCGGCGCCTCTTCGTCGTGAGAGCTCGCCCGTCACGTGCGAGGCTACCCGGCCATCGACGTCGCCGCGCCGGCGATGTAGGGGATGAGCCAGATCGCCCAGACCACGATGCTGAAGCGGTGGAAGGCGTGCTTCTCGCTCTCGCGGCCCCGAATGAGCACCACGATCGCCCACGCGAGGTGCACGGCCATCAGGATGATGGCCGCCGTGCCCGTCCACGCCATCAGGGTGCCGGCCGCCGTCTCGGCGACGCCGTCGGCGCGCCGCTCGGAGGCGATCGCCGTCATGAGGAGAGTCCCGGTCGTGTCGGCGGCGAGGCCCAGTGCGAACATGCCGACGTGCCACCACTTGAGCGTGCGCTGAATGCGTTCGGCCCAGACGCCGATGGAGTAGAACACGAGGGCGGCGGTGATGATGACGATGGCGAAGGGGAGCATGGCATCCACCCTAGCGGAAATGCTTCAGTAAGACTGAAGGATTGCTGAATCGGAGACGACAGCGTCTGACGCCCCGCGCGCCGTCAGACGCCGAGCGCGTCCAGCCAGTTCATCAGCGCGGGCAGCGCCAGGTAGGCGACGGTGCCGTGATCTGCGCCGTCGATCGGGTGGAACTGCACGCGCATGCCCAGCGACTTCTCGTGCGCGACGAACTGCTCGGTGGCCGACGGAACGACGAGCTTGTCGTCGAGCCCCTGTGCGACGAAGAGGGGAGCCTCGAACCCTACGCCGCCGGCCGTGTTCTCCTGCAGGATCGTGGCCCAGGGTTCGACGCTGCCGGGCTCTGCGGTGACGAAGCGGCCCACGACGGGCTGGCCGATCTCGTGCAGGCGGCCGATGTTCGTCAGCAGACAGAGCGAGTTCATCTCGGGCAGGATCTTCTGCGCCCCGGGGGTGAGGATGCTCTCGAGAGTCGCTCCGCGATCGGCGTAGACCTGCGAGTACGCCGCGAACGCGTAGGAACCGATCGTCACGCCCGAGATGTCGTCGATGTGGTCGCTCAACAGGGCGGTGAGGTCGGCCGCTGGGGCCGCGACCGCGACGGCCTCGATCGTGAACTCGGGTGCGTACTGGGGCGCGCGCTGCGCCGCGAACAGCACCGCTTGCCCGCCCTGCGAGTGCCCCCAGAGCACGACGCGGTCTGAGGCGTGGGCCGCGCGCAGGTGCTGCGCCGCGCGCACGGCGTCGAGCACGGCGTTGCCGCCCGTGTCGCCGACGAGGTAGGAGTCGGGCCCATCGGTGCCCATGCCGACGTAGTCGGTGGCAGCGATCGTGTATCCGCGATCGAGCATGAGTCGCATGCCTTCGATCAGCGCGAACGGATCGAAGCTGCGCGAGGGTGCGCAGTCTGCGGCTGATCCGGTGGTCGGATGCCCCCACGAGAGCACCGTGCGGCCGCCGCTCGGCGCCGGGCCGAGTGGAGTCACGACGATGCCGGTCGAGACGACGATGTTGCCGTGCACGTCGGTCGTGCGGTACATGATGCGCCACGCGCGTGCGTCGAACGGCACACCGACGAGCTCTTCGCTGCGGACGATCGTTCCCGGTGCACCGTCGAGTGCGCCGGGCGGCTGCTCATAGAAAGCGGCGAGGTTCTGCTGCTCGACGGCATCCCCGACCAGCCGCGCTTCGCCGACAGCGACGAACCCGCCGAGAATCGCGAGTGCGAACGCGAAGAACACGACCCACGCGCGTCGCCGCCTCGAGCGGCGGAAGGCGCGACGCGCAGCGGATGCCATAACCGCGAGCCTACTGGCGAGCAGGGCATTCTTGTGTGGTCAGACCACATGTGTCATACTGATGTCAGACAGGCCCGAGAGCCCTCGGACCCGGAAAGCGATGACGCGGATCTTGCGTCCGCGCCGGGTAGGAGTCCCACAATGTCCACCTCGATCGATGCTCAGATCGATTCCCTCGTCGACGGGGCGCAGCAGGCGCTGACCGCGTATGCGTCGTTCACGCAGGAGCAGGTCGACCACATCGTCCGGAAGGCCAGCGTCGCGGCGCTGCACGTGCACGGCGAACTCGCCACGCTGGCCGTCGAAGAGACCGGCCGCGGCCTGTTCGAAGACAAGGCCGTGAAGAACATGTTCGCGTGCGAGCACGTGACGAACTCGATCATCAATCAGAAGACGGTCGGGGTCATCTCGCACGACGAACTGACCGGCATCACCGAGATCGCCGACCCCGTCGGTGTCATCTGCGCCCTCACCCCCGTGACGAACCCGACGTCGACCGCGATCTTCAAGTCGCTGCTCGCGCTCAAGACGCGCAACCCCATCATCTTCGGCTTCCACCCGTCGGCGCAGAAGAGCTCGAGCGAGGCCGCGCGCGTCGTTCGCGACGCTGCGATCGCCGCAGGTGCCCCCGAGAACTGCATCCAGTGGATCGAGGAGCCGTCGATGGAGGCATCCGGCGCCCTCATGAACCACCCCGGCGTCGCGCTGATCCTCGCGACCGGCGGCAATGCGATGGTCCGGGCCGCCTACTCGTGCGGCAAGCCGGCCCTCGGCGTCGGCGCAGGCAACGTTCCCGCCTTCATCGAGCGCACGGCCAAGGTCGGCCGCGCCGTCAACGACGTCGTGCTCTCGAAGTCGTTCGACATGGGCATGGTGTGCGCCAGCGAGCAGGCCGTCATCCTCGACGCGCCGATCGCCGACGAGGCGCTCGCCGAGTTCGCCCGGCTGCACGCCTACACCGTGACCGCCGACGAGAAGCGGATGCTCGAAGAGTTCATCTTCGGTGTCGCCGCGAACAGCGAGAACTGCGCCGGCGCGAAGCTCAACCCGACGGTCGTCGGACAGAGCCCGCAGTGGATCGCCGAGAAGGCCGGATTCACGGTCCCCGACGACACCTCGATCATCCTCGCCGAGGTCTCGGGCGTCGGCCCGCACGAGCCGCTGACGCGCGAGAAGCTCGCCCCGGTGCTCGCTGTGCTGCGCGCCGCGACGCCCGACGAGGGCATCGAGCTGTCGCGCCAGATGGTCGAGTTCGACGGGCTCGGTCACTCCGGCGCCATCCACTCGAACGACCAGGACGTCATCGCGCGGTTCGGCGAGGTCGTCCGGGCCGTCCGCATCATCACGAACAGCCCGTCGGCGCTCGGCGGCATCGGCGACATCTACAACGCCTTCATGCCCTCGCTCACGCTCGGCTGTGGGTCTTACGGTCACAACTCGGTCTCCAACAACGTCTCGGCGGTGAACCTCTTGAACGTCAAGCGCATCGGTCGTCGCAACAACAACCTGCAGTGGTTCAAGGTGCCGGCGAAGACCTACTTCGAGCCGAACGCCATTCGCTACCTCGCCGACATGCGCGGCCTCGAGCGCGTCACGATCGTGACCGATGCCACGATGACGCAGCTCGGCTACGTCGACCGCATCGTCGATGTGCTGAACCGCCGCGAGAACCGCGTGCAGGTGCAGCTCATCAACACCGTGCGGCCCGAGCCGAAGGTGTCGGAGGTCAAGGCGGGAGCCGAGCTGATGCGCCAGTTCAAGCCCGACACGATCATCGCGCTGGGCGGTGGTTCGCCGATGGATGCCGCGAAGGTGATGTGGCTGCTCTACGAGCACCCCGAGGTCGAGTTCTCGGATATGCGCGAGAAGTTCTTCGACGTGCGCAAGCGTGCCTTCAAGTTCCCCGAGCTCGGGGGTCTCGCGAAGCTCGTCTGCATCCCGACGACGTCGGGCACCGGCTCGGAGATGACCCCGTTCGCCGTCATCACCGACGACGAGACCGGCATGAAGTACCCGCTCGCCGACTACGCGCTGACCGCATCCGTCGCGATCGTCGACCCGCTGCTCACGACGCAGCTGCCGGGCTTCCTCGTCGCCGACGCCGGCTTCGACGCGCTGACGCACGCCACCGAGGCATATGTGTCGGTGTACGCGAATGACTACACCGACGGCCTCTGCCTGCACGCGATCAAGCTGATCTTCGAGAACATCGAGCGCAGCGCCAAGGCTCTGCCGAACTCGACCGATGCCGAAGACCTCAAGGCACGCGAGAAGATGCACAACGCGGCATCCATCTCGGGCATGGCGTTCGGCAACGCGTTCCTCGGCATCGTGCACGCGATGAGCCACGTGACGGGCGCGACCTATCACCTGGCGCACGGTCGCACGAACGCGACCTACCTGCCGCACGTGATCCGCTACAACGGGCGCATCCCCACGAAGCTCACGAGCTGGCCGAAGTACGAGCGCTACATCGCGCCCGAGCGCTTCCAGCAGATCGCGCAGCACCTGGGTCTGCCGGCATCGACCCCCGAGGAGGGCGTCGAGAGCTACGCCCGCGCCGTCGAGCAGCTGCGTGAGCGCGTCGGCATCCAGCCGTCGTTCCAGGCGCAGGGCGTCGACGAGACGACCTTCATCGCGGGTCTGCACGACCTGGCGATGGCCGCCTACGGCGACCAGTGCGCGCCGGCGAACCCCCGCATGCCGATGATCGCCGACATGGAGACGATCATGGAAGCCGCGTTCTACGGCACCTCGTTCGACGAGGTGCGCGCTGCGCGGAAGGTCGCTCACGCCGAGAGCGAGGCCGTGACCGGCGCCGTGAAGGTCCCGGCGAGGACGGTGAAGCGCGCCAAGGCCAGCGCCTGACGCGTCGGACGCCGGCGTGAACGGCGGGTCGGGGGAGCATCCCCGACCCGCCGTTCCGCGTGCGCGCATCGATCACAGATGCGAAATGGGTGCCCACATCGTGGACACAGAGGCGTACAAAGGTTCTCCGCTTCCGACGCGCTACTCTGGCGATATGCAGCTGGAATTCGACGGCGAGGTCTTCCGCTGGTCCGCCCGCGAGCAAGACTGGTTCTTCGTCGCATTGCCGCCAGATCTCAGCGCGGAAATCCGCGAGATTCCGAGGCCACAGCGGGGTTTCGGGTCGGTGCGCGTGCTCGCGCAGATCGGTGTGACCCAGTGGCGTACATCCATTTTTCCGGATGCCTCGCGAGGGGCCTACATCCTGCCGCTCAAGCGCGCGGTGCGCGACGCTGAACGCATCGATGACGAAGCGCTCGTCACTGTCACGGTGGATGTGCTCGACGCGTGACCGCGCAAATGCGCTAGAGGATTCCTTTACACGGAACTCAGGGAACGCACAGATTTCCGCTTGACACGAACATGAGAAATCTCTCATGATTGCTTCGGGAGGCAAGCTTCGCGGCGGGTCTTCTGCATTATCCCCCCACTCGGTAGCACAGGTGCAACTCCTATCCCCCCGGTAGGCAATCCTTTCGATGCGCGTGAACCCCCCGGATCGCGCATCGGTGCTCCGAATCGCCACGTTCGCAACACCCGGAAAGGTACGTGCATGATGGACGCACCTTTTTGCGACACGGTGAAGAAGACCCGTCGCGACGCGGTCATCGACCGCACTTGCCCCACATTCTCGGGCGTGTCATGTTGAGCGACCAGCGGGCATCCGACCCGTCGGCAGAAGGCTCCGCGCCGGCCATGTCCAACGATGACCTGATCTGGCAGTCGCTGCTGTCGGGGTCGGGGATCACCCTCGATCTGCCGTCGCCCGCGCCGCGCGTCACGACGACGGCAGCGTCGGCGCCGGTCCCGCCGCCCGTGTCCGAGCCCGTCGTGCCGCCCGTGTCCGAGCCGGCGCCGGTCCGCGAGCGGCTGCGTCACGTCGACCAGTCGTCGCCGGCGGAGCCGCCCGCGCCGATGGCCGTGGCACCGATCGTCGAACCTGACCCTGTCGAGATCCAGGCTGACCTCGTGGCTGCCGACGTCGCAGAGCCCGAGCAGACACTCAGTGTCGACACCGGTTCGATCGACTGGCTCGCGAGTTTCGCGTCGCCGGCGCGCCAGGCCGAGGATGCCGAGGAGCTGCTGCGTCTCACCGCAGACCACGGTTCGCTCGTCGCAGAGACGTCGACCGCCGTCGAGGCCACGCCCGAGCCCGACCCTGAGCCCGCCACCCCGCGGGAACGTGCTGTCGCGCTGGCCGGCCGTCTCGGCCTCGCCTACGTCGATCTGACCGAATTCGTCGTCGATGCGACCGTCGTCGGTCTCATTCCCGACAACCTCTCCCGGCGCCATGTTGCCCTGCCGATCGCGCGAGCGGGTGACCGCATCATGGTCGCCCTCGCCGATCCGCAGAACATCGTCGTGCTCGATGACCTCGCCGCCGTCTTGCGGTCGGCGATCGTCACGGTCGTCGCGGAGCCCGAAGCCATCCTCGCAGCCATCGACCGGTATCACCGCGTCGATTCCGAGGTAGAAGAGTTGACCTCGGCCTTTACTGGGGGATTAGAGGCCGAGGTCGACACCTGGAGTCAGGATGTCGGCGACCAGGGGACTGACGAAGCGCCCATCATCCGCCTCGTCAACCTCGTCATCAGCCAGGCGATCACCGACCGGGCATCCGATATCCATATCGAGCCCGGCCGCGACGACCTGCGTGTGCGCTACCGCATCGACGGCGTGCTCACGACGGTGCAGCGGGTTCCCCGATCGATGATCCCCGGTGTCATCAGCCGCCTGAAAGTCATGGCCGAGCTCGACATCGGCGAGCGCCGCAAGCCGCAGGACGGTCGAATCTCGGTGACGCACTCAGGCCGTACCGTCGACCTGCGCGTGGCGACACTGCCCACCGTCTGGGGGGAGAAGGTCGTCGCCCGTGTGCTCGACTCGCCGGTCGCGAGTCTTCAGCTCGCCGATCTCGGCATGCTCGACCGCAACATGGGGGTGTTCTCGGCCAGCTTCTCGAAGCCCTACGGGATGATCCTCGTCACCGGTCCCACGGGTTCGGGAAAGTCGACGACGCTCTACACGACGCTCGCGACGATCTCGAAGCCGACCGTGAACGTCATCACCGTCGAAGATCCGGTCGAGTACCGGATGCCGGGGATCAACCAGGTGCAGGTGAACACCAAAGCGGGGATGACCTTCGCCGCGGCGCTGCGCTCGATCCTGCGGTCCGACCCCGACATCATCCTGCTCGGTGAGATTCGTGACGAAGAGACGGCGAAGATCGCGATCGAGTCGTCGCTGACCGGTCACCTCGTGCTGTCGACGCTGCACACCAACGACGCCCCGAGCTCGGTGACCCGACTCATCGAGATGGGCGTCGAGCCCTTCCTCGTGGGGTCGGCGCTCGACTCGGTCGTCGCGCAGCGCCTCGCGCGGCGCCTGTGCGGCAGGTGCAAGGAAGAGACCGTCGCGACCGAGACCGAGCTGCGCGCCCTGGGTGTGCCGCTCACCGGAGAGGCGCACGTCGTGCATCGCCCGGTCGGATGCCCACAGTGCTCGAACACGGGCTACCGAGGGCGCATCGCGCTGCACGAAGTGATGGGCGTCGATGACAACATCGAGCGTCTCGCCTCGCAGAACTCGCCGGCCGCGGAGATCGCGGCGCAGGCGGAAGCGGCCGGCATGATCCGGCTGCGCATGGACGGTTGGGCCAAGGTGCTGCTGGGGCACACCTCCATCGAAGAGATCCTGCGCGTCACGCTCTAGGCGTGCGGATCGCAAACACAGCCATGGGGGACACAGAAAGCAGGAGATGGTGACCAACGACCAGGGCTACGTGACCCCGACCTCGACTTCGCGCTTCGCCGAGCTGTTCGGCGGCAAGGATGTCGACCCCGACCTTCGTTCGCTTCTCGACGGCGTGCCCGGGGTGACCCTGCCGCAGCAGGCTGCCCCCGCGGCCGCCCCTGCGCCGGTCCGCCCCGCGGTCGCACCCGCGCCGGTGGCATCCGTGCCTGCTGAGCAGAGCCTGCCCTCGCGACGGGCCGACGCGTCGGCGCCCCGGTGGGATCGCCCCGTCGAGGCTGTCGCGCCGACGCGCACCGAGGTGCGCGCGCCGGCGGTCTCGGCACCCGCGCCGACTCCCGCCCCGGCCCTCGCCCCAGCCCCCCTTG
>JASCPF010000119.1 GCA_029959325.1 Microbacteriaceae bacterium PS02068 | reverse complement strand
CCCCGGTGGGATCGCCCCGTCGAGGCTGTCGCGCCGACGCGCACCGAGGTGCGCGCGCCGGCGGTCTCGGCACCCGCGCCGACTCCCGCCCCGGCCGTCGCCCCAGCCCCCGTTGCCGCGACGTCGGCGGCCGAGCCGGTCGTCTCGACGACCGCGTCGTACGACCTCGACTCGTTCATCCCGCCCGCCCCGACGGGGCGGCGCGCTCACTCGCTGAGTGTGCCCCAGGCCGCCCCGCCGGCCGCCTCGGGCGCGCCGGTCAGCGGCCTCGCGGCGCGCGCCGGTGAAGTCGAGCCCGTGCTCCGGGCGCAGATCCCTGGGGTCGACGCCGAGTTCGTCGCGGCCGTGACCGCGGTCCTCACGCTGAACGCCTCCGACCTGCACATGGTCGCCGAGGCGACCCCGGTCGTGCGCGTCGACGGTGAGCTCAAGTCGGTCGCCGGCACCACGGTGTGGAGCCGTGAGCGCGTGCGGCGCGTGATCGAGGGCTTCGTGCCGGCCGAGATGCTGCAGGACTTCGAGCGCGACCTCGAGCTCGACCTCGCCTACTCGGTGGGCGACATCGCCCGCTTCCGCGTCAACATCTTCCAGGACCAGCGGGGGATCGGTGCGGCGCTCCGCCTCATCCCGACCGAGATCAAGTCGGTCGCGCAGCTCGGCCTGCCGCCCGAGCTCGTCGACCTCGCGCACCTGCCCCGCGGTCTCGTGCTGGTGTGCGGGCCCACCGGTTCGGGCAAGTCGACGACGCTCGCGTCGATCATCGACAAGGCCAACGCCAGCCGGGCATCCCACATCATCACCGTCGAGGACCCGATCGAGTTCCTCCACCACCACAAGCGCGGCATCATCAACCAGCGCGAGGTGGGCGCCGACACCCACAGCTTCTCTGACGCGCTCAAGCACGCGCTGCGTCAAGACCCCGACATCATCCTCGTCGGTGAGATGCGCGACCTCGAGACGATCTCGACGGCGTTGACCGCCGCTGAGACGGGTCACCTCGTCTTCGCGACGCTGCACACGCAGGATGCCGCGCAGACGATCGACCGCATCATCGACGTCTACCCGGCGCACCAGCAGGCGCAGGTGCGCACGCAGCTCGCCGCGACGTTGCGCGCCGTCGTCGTGCAGACGCTCATCAAGCGCGCGGGCGGCAAGGGCCGCACGGTGGCGACCGAGGTCATGTTCTCGACCCCCGCGATCCAGGCACTCGTGCGCGCGGGCAAGACCCACCAGCTGCGCACGGCGCTGCAGGCGGGCAACTCGATCGGCATGCACACGCTCGACCAAGACCTCGCGCGCCTCGTGCTCGCGGGCGAGATCGAGCACTCGCAGGCGCGTGATCTGGCACAAGAGGTCGTGGAGTTCGAACAGCTGGTCCGCAATCGCGGACTGGGCCGCGGTGCTGCCGGCGACATGGTCGCGGACGGCGCGCGCCAGGTCGCGGGCGACTCTAACGGGGGAGTATGACGATGGCGACAGCAACCAAGACGCCGCAATGGGCGTACAAGGGCATCGATCCCTCCGGCAAGGCGGTGAAGGGTGTTCTGGATGCCTCGAGCGAAGCTCAGGCGATCCAGCAGCTGAAGTCGCGTGGTGTCATCCCCGACAAGCTCAGCGAGAAAGGCGCCGGCACCGGCCTGCAGCAGGAGATCTCGATCCCGGGGCTCGAACGGGGACCGTCGCTCAAGGATCTGGCGCTGCTGACGAGGCAGCTCGCGACGATGGTGAGTGCCGGCGTGTCGATCCTGCGCGCGCTGACGATCGTCAAGGAGCAGACCGAGAACCCGAAACTCAGGCGCACCGTCGTCGAGATCTCGGCGAAGGTGGAGGGCGGTACCGCCCTGTCGACCGCGCTTGAGGAGTTCCCACTCGTGATCCCACCGATCATGGTGCACCTCGTCCGCGCAGGTGAGACCGGCGGCTTCCTCGACAAGTCGCTGCTCATGGTGGCCGACAACTTCGAGGCCGAGACCAAGCTGCGCGGCAAGGTCAAGGCCGCGCTCACCTATCCGATCGTCGTGTTGATTGTTGCGCTTCTGGGTGTTGCCGCGATGCTCATCTTCATCGTCCCCGTGTTCGAGAAGATGTTCACCGATCTCGGCAGCTCGCTGCCGGCGCCCACGCAGTTGCTTGTCGACCTGTCGCATGCGATGCCCATCGTGGTGCCCGTGGCGCTCGTCGTCGGCATCGCGTTCGCGATCTGGTGGGGCAGGAACAAGAACACCGAGGCGGTGCGGCGGGTCGTCGATCCGTTGAAGCTGAAGGTGCCGGTGTTCGGCAAGCTGAACAAGAAGATCGCGCTCACGCGGTTCACGAGGAACTTCGCGACGATGCTCGCCTCGGGCGTGCCGATCCTGCAGTCGCTGTCGATCGTCGGCGCGACGAGCGGCAACTATGTCATCACGTCGTCGCTCGATTCGGTGCAGTCAGCCGTACGCGAGGGAAAGCCCATCGCCGAGGCGATGGCCACCGCAGACATCTTCCCCGACATGCTCGTGCAGATGGTCGGCATCGGTGAAGAGTCGGGCGCGATCGACACGATGCTCGAGAAGACCGCCGACTTCTATGACGACGAGGTCGAGACGATGAGCTCGCAGCTCACGGCCATGCTCGAGCCGCTCATGATCGTCTTCATGGGCGGTCTGCTGGGCTTCATGATCGTTGCGCTCTACATGCCGATGTTCATGATCTTCCAGTCCATCCAGAACATGTAAAGATTCACACCAGATTTACATTAGAGACTTCTCATTTTCGCAGCCGACCGCTAGCGTCATAGATGTCGGAAACACCCCGGATTCGACAGCACCACCGCACTACCACCATCCCCCTGGAATCGAAGGAACTCTCATGAACAAGCTCGTCGCTCAGACGCTGGCTAAGAAGGAGAACGGCGAGAAGGGCTTCACCCTGATCGAGCTCCTCGTCGTCGTCATCATCATCGGCATCCTCGCCGCCATCGCCATTCCCGTCTTCCTGAACATGCGGGAGGGCGCCTGGAAGTCGTCGGTCGAGTCCGACGTGCGCAACGTCGCACTGGCCATCGAATCCGGCGCCACCAGCAACAACGGCAGCATCGCGACCCTCACCATCCCCGCTACGACGAATGGTCCCAGCACCGGCACGATCACGGACGGCTCCACCCCCGCGAAGACTGTCGGCACCTTCACGGTCTCGGACGGCAACACCATCACGGTCACGAAGACGGGTAACACGTACACGATCGTTGGCACGCGCACGAACACGTCCGAGCTGACGGGCAAGTCGTACACCTTCACGAGCACCGACGGCAAGAGCATCTGGAGCTGAGTCAATCGGCCTAAGGCCATGACCAACGTTGTGCCAGCCCGGGGTCATACCCGCCGGCACCACCGCTAACAGGTGCGCCCCGAAGGGAGGCCAAAACTGCACC
>JASCPF010000118.1 GCA_029959325.1 Microbacteriaceae bacterium PS02068 | reverse complement strand
AGCCGGCGCCGCAGCCCACCGTGGTGCTGGGCGGCCTGCGCAATGCGGCTGCCGTCGCCGGCGCGGTGCTCGCCGAACAGCATCGCCGCGGCGCGCGCACGAGCGTCGCGGTGATCGCCGCGGGTGAGCGGACCTCGCGCGAACCCGGCGCGGACCTGCGCTTCGCCGTCGAAGACCTGCTGGGTGCGGGCGCCGTGATCGATGCGCTCGGCGCGCTCGGGCTCGACCACACCTCGCCCGAGGCCGCCGCCGCGTGCGAGGCGTTCCGCGGTCTGCGCGCCGCGACGCGGCATCTGCTCGCCGCGAGCGGGTCAGGTCAGGCGCTGCTCGCCCGCGGCGCCGGCGACGAGGTCCGCGCGGCGGCGGAGGTGGATGCCTCGGCATCCGTCCCGATCTTGCGCGACGGTGTCTTCGAGGCATACCTCAGCCGCGCGTAGCACGGGCCGCGCCCGCCAGCGCCGCCTGCGCAGACCCCGCGTGACTCAGCCCCGCGGCGTCATCGCAGCCAGGCGCGTCGCCGGAGTGATCTCGCGGCGCGTCCACGTGAAGAGGAACCGCTCATCGTATGAGCGCGAACACTTCGCGCACGACGTGGCCCGCGTCGCGACACGATGCCGATAGGCGACATGCCCCGCCGGACACACGCCGACCCACGGCGCCAGCTCGGTCGCCGTCTCGCCGTGATGCGTCACGCCCCCCGTGTACCCGAGGGCGCGTGCGGTGCGCTTCCACGCCGCGCCGTGCGCGGCGCGTGCGCCGGCCAGGGCGTGGGCGATCTCGTGCAGCATCGTCTGGCGATTGGTCTCGTCGTCGTAGCGTGCGGCGAGGTAGCGCGACACGGTGATGCGCTGGCGGGTGTAGTCGCAGGCGCCGGCGCGCCGCTTCGCGTTGTCGAAGGCGAAGGTCCACGAGGCATCCAGATGCACGGCCATCAACTGTTCCGCCTCGCGACGGACGGCCTGCAGATCAGACATGGAGGAGTCGTTCGGTCATACGCGAGACGTTAGAACAGACGTGCGACACTCAGCTGGCGACCGAGGCGCCCGAGCGTCGGCGCTCGGCCGCTTCGATCGCGATGAGCGTCGATTCCAGCTGATCCTCGGGAGCGCCGGCTTCTTGCCGCAGGAACAGCGCGCGCTTGAAGTCGGCGCGGGCATTCACATAGTCCGCGGCGTCGTAGTAGACCTTGCCTCGGTGCTGATAGGCGAACGCGGCCAGCGCCGACCAGCCCTGCCCCTCCGCCTCCTCGGCGCACGTCGTCAGCTCCTGCGTGGCGGCGGCGAAGGCGCCGCGGAACTGCAGCACCGTCGCGTGCAGCACCCGTGCCCGCAGCAGATCCTTGCGGGGGCCGCCCATCCGCGCGACACGCACCGACTGCTCCGAGATCGCGAGTGCGTCGTCGAGATTGCCCGTGACCTTCAGCAGCCACACACGCTCGAGCAGTGCGGCCAACGAGCGCTGGTCGCCGAGCTCGGCCAGCCGCTCGCGGCAGTGGGCCACGTCGACGATCTCGCGAAGGGTCTGCGGATCGTATCCCTGGATATAGCTCACCGTCGTCCCCCTTCATGTGCGCGTGCGGTGCGCGATCCCAGTCTCACCCGGGCCGCTGAGCATCGGCCGAGCCGGGTCGGCGCGCCGCCCAGGCGGCTCTCGAATCCGCCGATCTCACCTCGGGCCGCTCTCGAATCGGGTCGCGCTCAGCGTTCGAAGAGCGAGGCCGACGGCTTCGGCGAGGCGGTGGCGTCGGCATCCGTCACCACCGGCGCACTCCCCACGAACGCGTCGAGTTCGGCGCCCTGCGCGACTTTCGCGGGGTGGGGGCCCGCAGCCATCAGCCGCGGCAGCCACGCCACCGGCAGCGGAGAGGCGGACGCCGCGATCACCAGATTCCCGAACCGGCGGCCCTTCAGAGTCTGCACCTCGGCGAGCACGATCACCTCGGGAAGGACGGCGCGCACCGTCGCGACCTGACGACGCGCGAAGGCGAGCCCGGCGCCGTCGGCGACGTTGATCAGCAGCACGCCCTCGGGTCCGAGCAGCCCCGCGAGCACGCGGTAGTACTCGATAGTCGTCAGGTGCGCGGGGGTCTGCGCGCCGGCGAACACGTCCGACACCACGAGGTCGGCGGCGCCCTGCAGCCCCGCGGGCAGCTTCGCGGCGACGGTGCGGGCATCGCCGATGCGCACGCGCACCTGGGCATCGCGGGGGAGCGGCAGCTGCGCGCGCACGAGGTCGATGAGCGGCTGCTCGAGCTCGATCACCTGCTGGCGCGATCCCGGGCGGGTGTGCGCGACGTAGCGCGGCAGGGTCAGCGCACCGCCGCCGAGGTGGATCGCGGTGAGCGGCTGCCCCGGCATCCGCAGCAGATCGGTCACCGCGCCCATCCGGGCGACGTACTCGAAGTGCAGATGGCTCGGATCGTCGAGGTCGACGTGCGACTGCGGCGTGCCGTCGACCTCGAGCTCGAATCCGCCGGCGAAGCGGCTCGGCACCACGCGGGCGATCGTGCCGTCTGACAGCCGCGCCTGCGCGGGCTCTTCGACATACGCGCGGGCCATGTCCCCACGGTACACACGCCGACGTGTACCGATTGCAGGATCAGGCTCCCGGCTCCGCCCGGGATATCGCGTGATTCCGCGGCGCACGCCGCCGCGCTCGCCGATTCATCCTGAATACGGTACGGCTCTCGCCCGGTACCGTTGGCGGCATGGTGACGATCGACCTCAATGCCGACCTCGGCGAGACGGTCGACGGCGTGCCGACGGCCGACGACGAGGCCCTGTTCGCGGTGATCTCGAGCGCGAACGTCGCCTGTGGCGGCCACGCGGGCGACGCCGCCTCGATGCGCGAGGCCGTCGCTCGGGCGGCGGCGCACGGCGTCGCCGTGGGCGCGCACCCTTCGTACCCCGACAAGGAAGGCTTCGGGCGTCGGCGCATCGCCCTGCCCGGCCCCGAACTGCGCGCGCGGCTCGAGGCCCAGCTCGCCGCGCTCGAGGCGGCCGGCGCCGACATCCGCTACGTGAAGCCGCACGGCGCGCTCTATCACGCCGTGCGCGACGACCGCGAGCACGCGACGGCGGTGGTGGATGCCGTGCGCGCGCTCTCCGACCGGCTGGCGCGCGCGGTGCCGCTGCTGGGGCTGCCCGGCGAGATCGCGGCCGCGGCGCACCGTGCCGGGCTTCCGTTCCGGCACGAGGCCTTTCTCGACCGGGGCTACCTGCCGTCCGGGGGGCTCGTCCCGCGTCAGGAACCCGGCGCGCTGCTGCACGATCCCGGCGAGGTCGCGGCGCGGGCGGTGCGCCTGGCGACGGACGGGCACGTCGCAGCCGTCGACGGCACGCCGGTGGCAGTGGATGCCGCGTCGCTCTGCCTGCACGCAGACTCACCCGGTGCCGTGGCGATGGCGCGGGCCGTCCGCACGGCGCTCGACGCGGCGGGCATCGTCGTGCGTGCGCCGTGGTGACCGGGATGCTCTGGTGACCGCAGTGCCCCCGCCGCCCGGCTCGCCCGGCACACCCGGCACACCCCCGAGGCCCGGCACCCCCCTGACGCCCGGCACGCCCCGCATCCTGCCGTTCGGCGACCGCGGCATCCTGTTCGAGGTCGACACCCTCGACGAGGTCCTCACCCTGTATGCGCGCCTCGCGGCGAGCCGACCGGCCGGGGTGGTCGACCTCGTGCCCGCGGCCCGGACGGTGCTCGTGCACGTCGATCCGCCGCGGCTGAGCCTCGCCGCCGCCCGGGCGTGGGTCGCCCGCGCGGCGGATGCCCCGGCGCCCGCCCGCGCCGCCGCAGCGCTCGTCGAGCTGCCGATCGTCTACGACGGCCCCGACCTCGAC
>JASCPF010000117.1 GCA_029959325.1 Microbacteriaceae bacterium PS02068 | reverse complement strand
CCGCGGCGGATCGGCTGCTCGGCGCGGCGGCGCGCGGGGGTGGCGAGGCGCGGGTCGACGGCGCGCGCGTGCGCGTCATCGTGGCCGCGATCGATCATCCCGGCCTCGACACGTTCCCGGTCGGGTCGGGCCTCATCGTCGACCCGGCGCTCGATTCGGCCGCGAAGGCCCTGACCCACGTCACGGCGAAGTGGGCGTGGGCCGACGCCGCGGCCCCCACGAGTCGGCACCTCGTGCGGCTGTCGGCACGCGACGCCGACGCGCCCGGCCTCGACGGCCCCGCCGACATCGCGCACGTAGTCGCGCTGTTTACGGGCGTCGACGTGCGGGCATCCGACATCGTCGACGTCGTCGAGCAGTCGTGGGCGGATGCCGTGGACGCCGGCGGCTCCGCGCCGGCCGAGGAACGCGCCGCGGCGCTCGCCGCCGCCGCGCGCCGAGGCATCCATTCGGCAGGCGCCGCCGCGGCAGGCACCGGCCTCGCGTCGGTCATCCCGCACGCGCGCGCCCTCGCGGCGCGTCTCGTCGCCGACCTCGACACCGTGAATCCATCCACGCACGCCCGCGTCACCGACCCCACAAGGAGCCTCGCATGACCGACACCACGCCCCTCGAGCCCACGCCCCTGGGCTACACCCTGTTCGCCGTGCTCGCCGGGCCTCGCCCGCGCGCGACCGGCGCCGCGACCCCGACATCGGAGGCGCTCGCCGAGCTCGAGGCCGTCATCGCCGGCCTCGCCGCCGACGGCGTCACGCTGCGCGGTCTCTACGACGTGACCGGCATGCGCGCCGAGGCCGACCTCATGGTGTGGCTCCACACGACTCCGGGGTCGACCGACGACCCGGCATCCCTCCAGCGGGCGCTCCGGGCACTCCGCCGCACCGCCGTGCTCGCCGAGTTCCAGAACGTCTGGAGCGCGATGGGCGTGCACCGTGAGGCGGAGTTCAACAAGCGCCACGTGCCGGGGTATCTGCGCGGCGAGCACGCCCGCGGCTGGCTGTGCCTGTACCCGTTCGTGCGCAGCTACGAGTGGTATCTGCTGCCCGAGGACGAGCGCAGCGGCATGCTTGCCGAGCACGGGCGCAAGGGCGCGCGCTTCACCGACGTCGTCGCGAACACGGTCTCGACCTTCGGGCTCAGCGACTACGAATGGCTGCTGCCACTCGAGAGCGACGATCCGATCCATCTGGTCGACATGATGCGCGACCTCCGCGCGACGGATGCCCGTCGGCATGTGCGCGAAGAGGTGCCGTTCTACACGGGGCGCCGCATCGAGATCGCTGACCTCGCCGAGGTGCTGAACTGATGGCCGCCGAGAACCTGGGCGGCTTCCGCCCCAAGCCGCCCCGCGCGCAGTCGGCGCCCGCGTGCAGGTCGGTCGAGGGAGCGGGATGCCTCGTCCCCGCCGCCACCGCGGCGGCCGCCGCGGGTGAGCCGCACGTCACCGCGCCGACCGCGTACGACGGCATCCTGCTGCTCGGCTTCGGCGGGCCCGAGGGGCAGGACGACGTGATCCCGTTCCTGCGGAATGTGACGGCCGGCCGTGGCATCCCCGACGAGCGCCTCGAAGAGGTCGCACATCACTACCGCCACTTCGGGGGCGTGTCGCCGATCAACGAGCACAACCGCGAGCTGAAGGCAGCGCTGGATGCCGAGCTGAGCGCGCGCGGCCTCGAGCTGCCGGTGTTCTGGGGCAACCGCAACTGGATGCCCTACGTCGCCGACGCGCTCGGCGCGGCGCACGAGGACGGACGCGATCGCCTGTTGACGATCGCGACGAGCGCGTACAGCTCGTACTCGTCGTGCCGGCAGTACCGCGAAGACCTCGCCGACGCCGTCGAGGCGACGGGCCTCGGCGGCCTGGTCGAAATCGACAAGGTGCGGCAGTTCTTCGATCACCCCGGCTTCGTGACGCCCTTCGCCGAGGGCGTCGCCGAGGGCCTCGCCCAGCTGCACGCCGACGGATTCACCGACGACGAGATCGAGATCCTCTTCTCGACGCACTCGATCCCGACCTCCGACGCCGATCGGTCGGGGCCCGCGGAGCGCGGGTTCGGGCCCGGCGGCGCGTATGTCGCGCAGCACCTCGCCGTCGCCGAGGCGATCATGGACCGGCTCGGGTCATCGTGCGCGTGGCAGCTCGTGTACCAGAGCCGCTCCGGCCCGCCGCAGGTGCCGTGGCTCGAGCCCGACATCAACGACGCGCTCGCCGAGCTGCCGGCAGCCGGTCGGCGCGCCGTGCTGATCGTTCCGCTGGGCTTCGTCAGCGATCACATGGAGGTGCTCTGGGACCTCGACACCGAAGCGCTCGAGACCGCGGGAGAACTCGGTCTCACCGCGATCCGAACACCGACGCCCGGCACCCACCCGGCGTACGTCGCGGGGCTCGTCGACCTGATCGAGGAGCGCCTGCGCGGCACGGCGGCCGAAGATCGCCCGCACGAGACCCCCCTCGGACCCTGGTACGACGTCTGCCGCCCGGGATGCTGCGAGAACAAGCGGCTCGGCTTCCAGCCCGCGCTCTCGGGAATCGCCCCGTGAGCGACGCCGCCGGTGCGGGAGCGGGCGTTGCCGGTACCGCCGGTGCCCGCCCCGTCCGGCTCGGCACGCGCGCGAGCCTGCTCGCGACGACCCAGTCGGGGCACGTCGCCGATGCGGTGCGCGCGGCGACGGGTCGCGACGTCGAGCTCGTCCGCATCACGACCGACGGCGACGTGCTCACCGGCCCGCTCGCCCAGCTCGGCGGCACGGGGGTGTTCGTCGCGGCGCTCCGCGATGCGCTGCTGCGGGGCGAGTGCGACCTCGTCGTGCACTCGATGAAAGACCTGCCGACGGCCCCCGTCGAGGGGCTCCGCATCGGGGCTGTGCCCGAGCGGGCGCCCGTGCGCGACGCGCTGTGCAGTCGCGACGGCCGCACGCTCGCGCAGCTGCCGCCCGGCGCCGTGGTGGGCTCCGGCTCACCGCGGCGCGTCGCCCAGCTGCTGCGTGCACGGCCCGATCTCGACGTCCGAGGCATCCGCGGCAACGTCGACACACGACTGCGCAAGGTCGACGAGGGCGAGTACGACGCGGTCGTGCTCGCCGAGGCGGGCCTCACACGCATCGGTCGCCAGGACCGCATCGCGGAGGTGTTCGACGCGGCTGCTTGGCCGACCTCGGCGGGTCAGGGAGCGCTCGCCGTCGAGGTGCGCACGGACGACCCGTTCGGCCTCGAACTCGCCGCGCTGACCGACGCCGATGCCGAAGTGACGTCGCTGCTCGAGCGCGCCGTGCTGCGTCGCCTCGAGGCCGGCTGCGCGGCGCCCGTCGGGATCACCGCACGCTTCGTGCCCGGCACGCGCGAGCAGACTGACGCCGGGGATGCCGAGGGGGTCGCCCTCGTCGCCGAGGTCTACGCCCTCGACGGGGCACGCTCGGTGCGGGTGGAGCAGTCGTTCGCGAGAGACGACGTGAGCGCCGACGGCGGACGAGAGGATGCCGCGGCCGCGGTCGTCGCCGCACTGCTCGAGCGGGGTGCGGGAGAGCTCGCCGACCTCGCCGGGAGCGGCCGGTGACGAGCACCGCACCCCTGCCCGGCGCCGGCGGCGTGCGCGGCGCGCGCGTGCTGATCCCGCGGGGAGGGGCCTGGGGCGAGCGGGTCGCGGCCGAGGTGACACGCCGAGGCGGCATCCCGATCGTGGCGCCGCTCATCTCGTCGGCGCCGCCGCGCGACGAGGCATCCCGCGATCGTGCGTTCGCGGCGCTCGCGGCGGGCGAGTACGCGTGGCTCTTCGTCACGAGCGCGGCGAGCATCGAGCAGCTCGCCGCGCGCGGCACCGTCGTGCCCGCCACGACGCAGATCGCGGCCGTCGGCGCGGCCACCGCGCGCGCGGTCGTGGCCCACGGTGCCGAGGTCGCGTTCGTGCCCCGTGGCGAGTCGTCGGCGGC
>JASCPF010000116.1 GCA_029959325.1 Microbacteriaceae bacterium PS02068 | reverse complement strand
GGCCTCGGCCCGACGCAGCTGCTCGCGTGCGTCGGCGCGGGTCGCGTCTTCGGCGGCGTGGGCCGACGCGGCGCGCTGCGCCCCGGCTGCGCTGTCGGCGTGGGCGGCCGCCGCAAGGTCGGCGCGCAGGCTCTTCATCGCCTCGCGCACGCTGCCGCGCACCTCGTCGGCGATGAGCCGCACGCTGTCGGCGAGCCCCGCCTCGATGCCCTCGAGGTCGCCGGCGCGCGCCGCCACCTCGGCGCGCCCCGCCTCGGTGATCTCGTAGACGGTCTTGCGCCCGTCGACGGTCTTGGTCACGAGGCCCTCTTCTTCGAGCTTCGCAAGCCGCGGATAGATCGTGCCGGCACTCGGCGTGTAGGTGCCGCCGGTGCGATCCGACAGCGCCTGAATGAGGTCGTACCCGTGGCGCGGAGCCTCGTCGAGCAGGCTCAGCAGGTAGATGCGCAGGGCGCCGTGCGAGAAGACGGGGGCCATGCTCACACCTCGCTCTCGGGGGTGGATGCCTCGGGCGCCCAGGCCTCGGGCGCAGATGCGTCGGGCGGCGATGCGTCGACGGGCTCGGGTGCCGAGGTCGCGGGTGCCGCGGCATCCACCGCATCGTGCGCCGCGCCGGAGGCGACGGCGCGGCGCAGCACGGTGACGGCGCCCGAGACGGTGTTCGCGCGCACGTCGGCGAAGCTGCCGCTCAGCTCGCCCACCGAGTCGGTCCAGTTGGTCGGGCCCGAGCCCGAGCGCTTGACACCGTCGACCAGCACGCGGCCGCTCACGGTGCGCAGCACGTAGTTCGCGGGCAGGCCGTCGTCGAGGCGCACGGTGCTCTCGCCCGACACGGTGTTGATGCTCACGGCATCCACGCGCCCGGTCGAGTCGACCGTCACGTCTCCCGAGACGGCGTCGATGGATGCCTTGCGGATGGCGCCGGTCGCGGCGACCTCGCCCGACACGGTGTTGGCGCTCAGCGTGCCGTCGAGACCGCGGATCTGCACGTCCCCCGAGACGGCGTTGACCGTCAGGTCTCCCGTGAGCCCATCGACGATGAGGTCGCCCGACACGGTGTTCAGGCGCGCGCCCGAGGCGAGTCCCGACACGAGCGCGCTCGCCGAGACGACGCCGAGGTTCAGAGTGACACCGCGGGGCACGGCGACCGAGATCTCGGCCTTCGGGCCCGACGTGCCGAAGTTGCGGAACACCTCGAGGAAGTTGTCCCAGCGCAGCTGCGCGTGGTCGATCTCGACGACGTCGCCGGATGCCTCGATGCGCAGATCCTTGATCGTGACGCCATGCACCTCGATGCGCACGCCCGGCTCGTCGTGGGCGACGACGTCGACCTGGCCGCCGACGAGACCGATCTTGAGCTTGCGGATGTCGTCGAGGTCGATCACGCGGGTCTCGCCCGGCTTGATGAGCCACTTCTCGAGTGTCATGGGTCTCTCCTGATGGTCGATGCGCGAGTCGAGATATATCGCGTCTGCACCAACGATAACACGATATATCTCGAATTTGGCCATGCGGCAGGAGCTTGGCGGGCCTACCCGGTCGTCGAGCGAGCGAAGCGAGTCGAAACGCGGTTGACCTTGACGCAGCGTCAACCTTTACCGTGGGTCTCATGAACGATTGGTCCATCCAGCAGATCGCGAAACTCGCCGGAACCACGAGCCGGACCCTCCGGCACTACGACGACATCGGTCTGCTCAGCCCCAGCGACGTCGGCAGCAACGGCTATCGGCGCTACGACAGCGCGGCTCTCGTGCGCCTGCAGCGCATCCTGCTGCTGCGGGAGCTCGGGCTCGGGCTGCCGCAGATCGCGGAGATGCTCGAACGCCCCACGTCTGCCGACGACGCGCTCGAGCGGCACCTGGAGTGGCTGCGACTCGAGCGCGACCGCCTGGGTCGGCAGATCGCGGCGGTCGAAGGGACCATCGTCGCACTCAGGAGAGGAGAGCAGCCCATGGCGAAGAGCATGTTCGACGGGTTCGATCACACGCAGTACCAAGACGAGGTCACCGAGAAGTGGGGAGCCGAGGCCTACGCCGAGTCCGACCGCTGGTGGCGAGGGATGGATGCCGCGGCGCAAGGTGACGCGAAAGCGCGCCTCGCCGCGCTGAATGCCGCCTGGGTGGATGCCGCCGCGCGCGGCATCCCGTTCGACGGGGACGAAGCGGGGGCGCTCGCCGCGCGCCACGTGGAGTGGCTGCGGGGCATCCCCGGAACGCCCGCGGCGGCGCCGGGCCGTGACGTTGCCGGATACGTGCGCGGGCTCGGTGAGCTCTACGTCGCCGACCCGCGCTTCGCCGCGAACTACGGCGGGGAGGAGGGTGCCGCGTTCGTGCGCGACGCGCTCCGCGCCTACGCCGACGCGCACCTCTGAGCGCCCGCTCGGTCGGGTGGTCGGTCGGGCGGGTGGTCGGTCGGGTGGGTGGTCGGTCTGTCGGGTGGGCGGGCGGTCGGTCGGGTGGGCGGTCGGTCGCGCGGTCGGTCGGGTGGGCGGTCGGTCGGTCCCCGAGCTTGTCGAGGGGTCGTCGGGGCCATGGGATCGTCGCCTCCTCCACAACGATGCCATCGCCAAGGTTATCCACAAACGCATTCTGACCTGGGGTTCGTGGACTCAGAATGTCGGTGGCCCTGGTCACAATGGAGGTATGGATCTCCTCACCGCACCGCTCGATGACCTGCTCGCGCAGGTGTCTCGGGTGGTGCGAGAGTGCGCGACGGAGCGGATGCTGCAACGCGCCGGCGAGACCGAACTGGCGCAGCAGCTGGGGCTGATCGGGGCGCTCGGTCGCCTGGTCGATGCGCTTGTGGTGGAGGCGGTGGGGGAGGTCGCGCGGAGGTCCGAGCCCACGATTCGGGATGAGCGGATGACTTCCCACCTTGGCTGCCGCGACGTAAGCGAGCTGGTGCAGACGCTGACACTCGCGAGCCCGCAGACGGTCGCGCGCTGGCAGCGCGCCGCGGTGGCGGTGCGGCCGGTGGTTTCCCCGTTCACCGGGGAACTGCTGGATGCCCCGTTCCCGCCCGTGCGCGACGCGATGCTCGACGGTGTTCTCGGAGTCGACGGGATACTCGCGATCGCCGATCCGTTACAGGCGACCGCACCCAGGGTGTCGCCGAAGGCGCGGGCGGAGGCGGCGCGCGTGGTGGTGGCGGAGGCGCGCGGTGAGGGCCCCGACGAGGCGCCGCCGGCGTGTGCGGCGGTATTGAAGATTCATGCGCAGGCGTGGGCGCTCGCCCTCGATCAAGACGGCGCTGAGCCTCGCGAGCGGGTCGCGGCGCGGAAGAGGTTCGTGAGCCTCGGGGTCGCACTGCCCGAAGGCGTGCCGATGCGGGGGCTGCTGCTCCCCGAAGTCGCGGCGCAGCTGCAACTGATCTTCAACGCCCACCAATCCCCGAAAGTCACCTTCGCCGACCTCACCGCCGTCGACGAGAACGGTGACCCTCTGCCGCTGCCCGCCGTCGATGACCGCACCCGCGCGCAGCAACAGCATGACGCGTTCGCCGCGGCACTCGGTGCCGCGGCCTCTTCGGGACTGTTGCCGACGATCGGCGGATACGCACCCACCCTCGTTGTCTCGGTCGACGCCGACGACCTCGCCGCAGACACCGGATATGCCCACGCTCAGGGCTGCGATCAACCGATCTCCATCAGCGCCGCCCGTCACATCGCGTGTGGCGGAGTCATCCAACGCGTCACCTCCCGGGACGGCCGGATCCTCTCGATCGGCACCGAGGAACGTGTTTTCAACCGGCATCAGCGCCGCGCCATCGCCCTCCGCGACGGCGGCTGCATCATCCCCGGCTGCGGTACCCCCGCTGCCTGGTGCGAGATCCACCACGTCACCGAACACGCCCGCGGCGGACCCACCCACACCGACAATGGCGTTCTGTTGTGTTGGTATCACCACCGGTTCCTTGACCGCATCGGCTGGCAGATCCGCATGAACCAGGGCATCCCCGAAGTGCTCCCCCCGCCCTGGCATGGCTGCCCGGAGGAACGGCACTGGCGAGCGGTCACCACCTCACCCGTGCGAATGAAGCGACGACTCCTGAAGACCTGAACCCGAACGGGCTGCGGCGACCCCTCGACAAGCTCGGGGACCGCGGGGCCGGCGGCCGGCCGGTCGGGGCGGTCGCTTGTACGCAGAACGCCGCCCCCGTGAAGCGGGGCGGCGTTCTGTGCGGTGCGCGGCGGGGCGGGTTCGCCTTGCCCCCGCGCCCGACTCGCCGGGGGGACGCGAGCAGGGCGCTGCC
>JASCPF010000115.1 GCA_029959325.1 Microbacteriaceae bacterium PS02068 | reverse complement strand
CCCGCGGCCTCTCCCGCCGCGGCATCCGCACCCGCCGCCTCTCCCGCCGCGACCGCCGAGCCGCGCCCCGTGACGGCGCCGATCCCCGTCGTCGGCGGCCAGCCCGTCGCGCGCACGACGACGCGCCCCGCGTCTCCGCAGCCCGTGCCCGCCCAGGCGCCGACGCCCGAGGTCGCGAATGCCGCCGAGGCGCGTGAAGACGTCGTCACGCCGCTGCGCGGTCTGCCGAAGACCCTCGCCGCGAACATGGACGAGTCACTGACCGTACCGACCGCGACGAGCGTGCGCACCGTGCCCGCGAAGCTCATGATCGACAACCGCATCGTGATCAACAACCACATGGCGCGCACGCGCGGCGGCAAGATCAGCTTCACCCACCTCATCGGGTGGGCGCTCATCCAGGCGCTCAAGGCCTTCCCGAGCCAGAACGTCTCGTACGCCGAGATCGACGGCAAGCCGTCGGTCGTGGCCCCCGCGCACGTGAACCTCGGCATCGCGATCGACCTGCCGAAGCCCGACGGCACCCGTGCGCTCATGGTGCCGAGCATCAAGCAGGCCGAGTCGCTGACCTTCAGCGAGTACCTCATCGCCTACGAAGACCTCGTCAAGCGGGCTCGCGGCAACAAGCTGACCGCCGCCGACTTCCAGGGCACCACGGTGTCGCTGACGAACCCCGGCGGCATCGGCACGGTGCACTCCGTGCCTCGTCTCATGAAGGGCCAGGGCTGCATCGTCGGCGCCGGGGCTCTCGAATACCCGGCCGAGTTCCAGGGATCGAGCGAGCGGACGCTCGTCGAGCTCGGCATCGGCAAGACCATCACGCTCACGAGCACCTACGACCACCGCGTCATCCAGGGCGCCGGCTCGGGCGAGTTCCTCAAGATCGTCCACGAGCTGCTCATCGGGCAGCGCGGCTTCTACGAGGGCATCTTCGCGGCGCTGCGCATCCCGTACGCGCCGATCCACTGGGCCGGCGACATCAGCGTCGACCTCGCCGAGCGGGTCGACAAGCAGTCGCGCGTCGTCGAGCTGATCAACTCGTTCCGCGTCCGCGGTCACCTCATGGCCGACGTCGACCCGCTCGAGTACGTGCAGCGCACGCACCCCGACCTCGAGATCGAGAACCACGGCCTCACGTTCTGGGACCTCGACCGCGAGTTCGTCACGGGCGGCTTCGGCGGCCGCCGCACGATGAAGCTGCGCGAGGTTCTCGGCGTCCTGCGCGACTCGTACTGCCGCACGATCGGCATCGAGTACATGCACATCCAGGACCCGGCCCAGCGCAAGTGGTTCCAGGACAACGTCGAGGTCAAGTACCAGAAGCCCGGCCACGACGAGCAGCTGCGGATCCTCGACAAGCTCAACCAGGCCGAGGCCTTCGAGACGTTCCTGCAGACCAAGTACGTGGGGCAGAAGCGCTTCAGCCTCGAGGGCGGCGAGTCGCTCATCCCGCTGCTCGATGAGATCCTGCAGGGCGCGGCCGGGGCATCCCTCGACGGCGTCGGAATCGGCATGGCGCACCGCGGGCGCCTGAACGTGCTCACGAACATCGCCGGAAAGACCTACAGCCAGATCTTCCGCGAGTTCGAGGGATCGGTCGCGATCGGCTCGAAGTCGGGCTCGGGCGACGTGAAGTACCACCTCGGCACCGAGGGGACCTTCGTGTCGGATGCCGGGGAGGAGATCCCCGTGTACCTCGCCGCCAACCCGTCGCACCTCGAGACGGTCGACGGCGTGCTCGAGGGCATCGTCCGCGCCAAGCAGGACCGCATGCCCATCGGCTCGTTCTCGTGGCTGCCGATCCTCGTGCACGGCGACGCGGCCTTCGCGGGCCAGGGCGTCGTCGTCGAGACCCTGCAGATGTCGCAGCTGCGCGGCTACCGCACCGGCGGCACCGTGCACGTCGTGGTCAACAACCAGGTCGGCTTCACGACGCTGCCGCAGGACGGCCGCACGTCGATCTACGCCACCGACGTCGCGAAGACGATCCAGGCGCCGATCCTGCACGTGAACGGCGACGACCCCGAAGCGGTCGTCCGCGTCGCCGCGCTCGCGGTCGCCTACCGCCAGGAGTTCAACCGCGACGTCGTCATCGACCTCGTCTGCTACCGCCGTCGCGGCCACAACGAGGGCGATGACCCCTCGATGACGCAGCCGCTCATGACGAACCTCATCGAGGCGAAGCGCTCGGTGCGACGTCTGTACACCGAGTCGCTCGTCGGCCGCGGGGACATCACCGAAGAGGAATACGACAAGGCCAAGGCCGACTTCCAGAATCGCCTCGAGATCGCGTTCGCCGAGACGCACGCCGCCGAGACGGGAGCCACCGGCATCGTGTCGCCCGCGAGCGGCGAGATCGCCCAGGCGGTCGGCGAGCCCGAGACCACCGGCGTCGCGGTCGAGGCCGTGCACCAGATCGGCGACGCCTTCGTCAACAAGCCCGACGGCTTCACTGTGCACCCGAAGATCCAGCAGCTGCTCGAGAAGCGCCTCGACATGAGCCGGAACGGCAGCATCGACTGGGGCTTCGGCGAGCTGCTCGCGTTCGGATCGCTGCTCATGGAGGGCACCAACGTGCGCCTCGCCGGTCAAGACGCCCGGCGCGGCACGTTCGTGCAGCGCCACTCGGTCGTGCACGACCGCGCGAACGGCCAGGAATGGCTGCCGTTGGCGAACCTCTCCGACAACCAGGGCCGGTTCTACGTCTACGACTCGCTGCTGAGTGAGTATGCGGCAATGGCCTTCGAGTACGGCTACTCGGTGGAGCGCCCCGACACCCTCACACTGTGGGAGGCCCAGTTCGGCGATTTCGCCAACGGCGCCCAGTCGGTCGTCGACGAGTACATCTCGGCCGCCGAGCAGAAGTGGGGGCAGCAGTCGAGCGTCGTGCTGCTGCTGCCGCACGGTTACGAAGGTCAGGGCCCTGACCACTCGTCGGCCCGCATCGAGCGCTACCTGCAGATGTGTGCGCAGGACAACATGATCGTCGCGCGGCCGTCGACCCCGGCATCCCACTTCCACCTGCTGCGTCGGCAGGCCTATGCACGCCCGCGTCGCCCGCTGGTCGTCTTCACCCCGAAGGCGATGCTGCGCCTGCGCAGCGCGACCAGCAAGGTCGAGGACTTCACGACCGGCCGCTTCGAGCCCGTGATCGACGACGGTCGCGACCTCGACAAGTCCGCGGTGAAGCGCGTGCTGCTGCACTCGGGAAAGATCCACTGGGATCTGGTCGCCGAGCTCGAGAAGAAGCCGAACCCCGAGATCGCCCTCGTGCGCCTCGAGCAGTTCTATCCCGCGCCGATCGACGACCTGAACCGCATCATCGACAGCTACCCGAACGCACAGCTCGTCTGGGTGCAGGACGAGCCCGAGAACCAGGGCGCGTGGCCGTTCATCGCTCTCGAGGTCGTCAAGCACCTGCACGGGCGCACGATCCGTCGCGTGTCGCGCGCCGCGGCGGCTTCGACCGCCGCCGGTTCGCCGAAGGTGCACGCCCGCGAGCAGGCCGCGATCCTCGAGAAGGCCCTGACCCTCTGACCGTCGGTGCTCTGACAGGCGCAGCTCGGATCGCGTGCGGCTGTCAGAGCGCGGCCGGCAGTTCGAGGCGCACGCGCGTGCCGTGGCCCTCGCGAGAGGTGATGGCGACCGTTCCGCCGTGGCGCTGCACGATGGTGCGCACGAGTGCGAGGCCCAGCCCGCTGCCGGAACGGTCTCGCGCGTTGCCGCCTCGCGCCAGTTCGTCGAAGACCAGAGGGATGTCGACGGCGGGGATGCCCCTGCCGGTATCGGCCACGTCGAGCACGACGAGTCCGTGCTGTTCGTCGCCGCGGATCTCGACGACGTCGCCTGATTCCGAGTACTTCACCGCGTTGGCGACCACGTTCAGCAGCGCGACGAAGAGCAGATCGGGGTCGCCCGTGACATCCGGAAGCGGCCACGGCGCCGACGGAAGCGTGACCGACACGTCGCGGCCGTAGCCGTCGCGCGCCGCATCCACGACGTCGGCCACGAGCGCTGCGACCGACACCCGCGAGCGCTCCAGGTCGGCGGTCTGCAGTTCCGAGAGCTTGCGCAGGTCGGCGACAAGGCTCGACAGGCGCGCGGTCTGCGCATCGATCGTCGCGAGCTGCGGCGTATCGCCGTCGCTCGCGGCGACTGCGGCGCGGATGGCCGTGATCGGGTTCTTCAGCTCGTGATCGAGCCGCGCGAGGAAACGGCGGTGCTCGGCATCCGCCGCCGCGCGCGCGGCGCTGCTGGCCCGCTCGATGAGCACCCGCCGACGCCGACCTGCGAGCGCGGCGATGACCGCCGCGACGGCGAGCGCAGCCGCCAGCCCCGCCG
>JASCPF010000114.1 GCA_029959325.1 Microbacteriaceae bacterium PS02068 | reverse complement strand
GTTCGCGGGGCTCACGTGCCGGCAGGGGCTCGCGCGGGGGCTTGGCGGGCTTCGGGGGCCGCGGCGGCTTCGGCTCGCGGGGCGGCTTGGGCTCGCGGGGCGGCTGCAGCGGGTTCGCAGCTTCCGGCTCGGGCTCGTGCGCGCCGGAGCCGCCCGGTTCGCGGTCATCGGGCACATCGGGCAGCCCGAGGTCTGACCAGCTCACGCGAGGAACTCCCGCGCGGCGACGACGAGCGTCTCGACTCCGCGCTCGATCGTGGGGTGCAGGACGGGCGCGAAGAACGGCGAGTGGTTCGTCGGGATGTCTTCGTTCACGGTGCCGCGGGCGACCGCGTCGGCGTAGGTCTGCGGATCGAGCCCGCCCCAGAACCAGTACACGAGCGGAACGCCCGCTTCGGTCGCGAACCACGAGACGTCCTCGCTGCCGGTGAACATGCCCGGATCGACGACCGTGCCCTCGCCGAAGGCGCGGTTCCAGGCGGCGACGAGGCGCGCCGTGGCATCCGCGTCGTTGATCGTCGGCGGCAGCGAGTGGTCGACCGTGATCACGGGTTCCTGTTCGGCTCCGGATGCCAGGGCCTCGGCCCGCACGACCCGCTCGACCCGCGCCATGACGGACGCGCGCCCGGCTTCGTCGGGGTAGCGGAGGCTCAGCTCGAGGCGCGCCTCGGCCGGGATGATGTTGTTCTTCAGCCCGGCGTGGATCGATCCGACGGTGACGACCGCCATCTGGCGCGGGTCGACCTCGCGCGAGACGATCGTCTGCAGCCGCATGACGGTGGCCGCCGCCATGACGATGGGGTCGATCGTCGCGTGCGGCCGCGACCCGTGGCCGCCGCGGCCGAGCAGGGTGACGGTCAGTCCGTCGCTCGCGGCCATCTGCGTGCCGGGGCGCACCCCGACCGTGCCGGCGGGCAGGGGCGTGAGGTGCTGGCCGAGCACGATGTCGGGCTTCGGGAAGGCATCCAGCACTCCGTCCGCGATCATCGCCTGCGCCCCCGCGCCGTACTCTTCGGCGGGCTGGAACACGGCGACGATCGTGCCCGACCACTCGTCCTTGGTCGCCACGAGCTGTTCGAGCGCGCCGAGCATGGCCGTCACGTGCATGTCGTGCCCGCACGCGTGCATGACGGGCACGTCGTTTCCCGCGGGGTCGGTGCCGCGCGCGGTCGACGCGTAGGCGAGGCCGGTCTGCTCGGGCACGGGCAGGCCGTCCATGTCGGCGCGCAGCCACACCACCGGGCCGGGGCCGTTGTCGATGCGCGTGGCGACGCCCGTCTTGCCGAGCCCCTCCGTGAACGGCAGGCCGAGCGCGGCGAGCTCGCGGGTGATCACGCCGGCCGTCCGCGTCTCTTGGAAGGAGAGCTCGGGGTGGCGGTGCAGGTCGATGTACAGGGCCTCGAGGTCGATGCTCATGCGCCCGAGCCTACGCGCGCCGCTGTCCGGGAGGAGATTTCGGCTCGGGAGGATGCCTGGGCGCCAGGCATCCTCCCGAACGGAAATCTCCTCCCTGGGCGCGCGCAGGCGCTGTTCGCTAAGGGCGCGCAGGGGGAGCAGGGGGCGCAGGGGGAGCCGGGGGCGCGGTCGTGCCGCGGACGATCAGCTGCGACGGCAGGACGACGGGCTCGACCGGCGCCGCGCCGACCATGGCCTGCAGCAGCAGGTCGACCGCCAGCGCCCCGCAGCGCGCGATCGGCATGTGCACGGTCGTGAGTCCGGGGTTGGCCGCGCCGGCGAGGTCGATGTCGTCGATCCCGACGATGCTGACATCTGCCGGGCACGCTCGCCCCAGCTCGGAGAGGCCCGATTCGAGCCCCAGCGCGACGAGGTCGTTGTACGCGACGACGGCCGTCGCGCCGCTCGCGACGGTCGGTGCCGCGGCGACCCGGCCGCCGTTGATGGATGCCGCGTGGTGATTCAGCACCGTCAGACGGATGCCGGCGCGTTCGCACGCCCGCGCCACCGCCTCGCGGCGGCGGTCGTCGGCCCATGACCCGCGCGGACCCGAGGCGTACGCGACGTGCCGGTGCCCGAGCGCCGCGAGATGCTCGACCGCCTGCGTCGGGCCCTGCTCGGGGTCCATGACGACGCTCGGCGAACCCGCGAGGATCCGGTTGACGATGACGTGGGGAGCCTCGCCGACGAGTTCGCGCACGTCATCGTCGGCCAGACGCGGCGAGCACAGCAGGAAGCCGTCGAGTGCCCGGGCGCGCTCGATCTGCTCGCGTTCGCGCCGCAGGTCTTCGTCGGCGTCGAAGACGATCGCGCGATGGCGACCGTGCCACGCCTGCCCGTGGATCGCTTTGAGCAGCGTGGCGTAGACGGGATTGGCGATGTCGGGGACGATGACCCCGAAGGTGCGGACCGCTGTCGAGGGCGTCGACGAGAGGTAGCCCAGCTCGTCGGCGGCGCGCAGCACCCGCTCGCGCGTCGACCGCGCCAGCCGCTCGGGCTCGCCGAAGGCGCGCGACGCGGTCGCGATCGACACGCCCGCGTGCCGGGCGACGTCGGTGAGTGTCGTTGCCACGATTGCCTTCCTTCACCCTCAATGATCACGCATCCACGTGGCATCCGCATCGACGCTCTGAAAAGTGCTTGACAAGTTTGTACAAACTCAGGCATCATGATTTTCATGCAGATCAGCGTTGATCGGAAACTCGGCCGATCCACCCCCGTTCCGGTGGAGGTGCCCGCCGCGCCCGCAGGCGCCGGCATCCTCCACCTCGGCCTCGGCAGCTTCCACCGCGCGCACCAGGCCGTGTATACCGCCGCAGCCCTCCAGGCCGAAGGCGGGGCCTGGGGCATCGTCGGCGTCGCTTCGCGGTCGCGCGCCGTCGTCGATGCGATGCACGCGCAGGATCTGCTGTACAGCGTCGCGACGATCTCGCCCGCCGGCACCTCGCTGTCGATCCCGGGCGCGCACGTCGACGCGTTCGTCGCCGCCGACGATCTGCGGCGCGTTCCCGAGACGATCGCCGACCCCGGCATCCGCGTCGTCACGATCACGGTCACCGAGAACGGCTACAGCTACTCGCCCGCGACCGAGCACCTCGACCTCGCCGACGAGATCATCCAGGCCGACCTGCGCGGGGGAGCGCCGCGCTCGACGATCGGCCAGCTCGCCCGCGGCCTGCAGCGGCGCGCGAGCCTCTCCGGTGCGCCGATCTCGATCCTCAGCTGCGACAACCTGGCCGCCAACGGCAAGCACACCGCGAAGCTCGTCCGCGAGTTCCTGCACGCGCTGCCCGGCGCCGAGGGTGCCGAGGCGCTCGCCTACCTCGACGCGGCCGTCACCTTTCCCTCGAGCATGGTCGACCGCATCGTGCCGACGACGACGGCCGCGCTGCGCGCGCAGACGCGCCACCTGCTCGGCGCGGTCGACGAGGCGCCGGTGCCCGCCGAGCCCTTCACGATGTGGGCGATCGAGGATGCCTTCGCCGCCGGCCGTCCGGCGTGGCAGGCCGGCGGGGCCGTCTTCACCGACGAGGTCGGTCGCTACGAGCAGATGAAGGTGCGCCTGCTCAACGGCACGCACTCGCTCATCGCCTACCTCGGCGCCCTGCGCGGGGTCGATCTGATCCCCGAGTCCATCGCGATCGACGAGGTCGCCGACGCCGCGCGCACGGTGATGCGGCGCGAGTACGAGCCGTCGGTCGAGGCGCCGACGGGCGTCGACCTGCGCGCCTACGAGGGCGAGCTCTTCGAGCGCTGGGCCAACACGGCGCTCGGCCACCGCACCAGCCAGGTCGGCAGTGACGGATCGGTCAAGCTGCGCCAGCGCATCCCCGAGCCGGCGCTGCAGGCCCTGCGCCAGGGCGAGATGCCCCACCTGATCGCCCTCACCGTCGCCGGCTACCTCTCGTGCCTCGCCCCCCTCGGCGAGTTCGACCCGGGTCGCCAGGCGGCCGCGATGACCGACCCGGCGCGCGAGCGCCTGGCCACCGCGGCGGCAGCGTCGCGGGGCGGCGCCGAGCTCGCCGCACGCGTCGTCACCGAGCAGCAGCTGTTCGGCGCGGCGCTCGCCGGAGAGACCGCCTTCATCGGTCGGGTCGGCGACCTGATCGACACCATCCGGACGGGCGGTGTGGATGCCGCCGTCGCCGACGCCCTCGCCGCCAGCCACACCCCGGAGTCGAACGACCTGCAGCAAAGGAGCGCACGATGAAGACTCTGTCGATCCACGCGAAGGAAGACATCCGCTGGGAAGAGGGCCCCGTGCCCGAGCCCGGCCAGGGCGAGGTGCGCCTGCGGGTGCGCTACGTCGGCATCTGCGGATCGGACCTGCACTACTACTTCCACGGCGCGAACGGCGAGTACACGATCCGCGAACCGCTGACCCCCGGCCACGAGCTGTCGGCCGTCGTCGACCTCGACCCGTCCGGCCGGCTCGCGCCGGGAACCCCCGTCACTGTCCACCCGGCCAGGTACGGCCCGGTCGTCCCCGGTCTCGAGGACAAGCCGCACCTGCGGGCGGGCGGCGACTACTTCGGCAGCGCCGCGGCCTTCCCGCACCGTCAGGGCGGCGCGGCCGAGTACCTCGTCGTCGAAGACCACATGATCCGCGTGCTGCCGCCCGAACTTCCGCTCGAGCGCGCCGCACTGGCCGAACCCCTCGCCGTCGCTCTGCACGCGGTCGGTCTCGCCGGCGACGTGCGCGGCGCGCGCGTGCTCGTGATCGGCGCGGGCCCGATCGGCCTGCTCGTCGTCGCCGCCGCCCGCCGCGCGGGCGCCGCGGTGATC
>JASCPF010000113.1 GCA_029959325.1 Microbacteriaceae bacterium PS02068 | reverse complement strand
CGACGACGACGTCCAGGTCGATCACCCCGCCCGCCCCGGTCTCCCCGGTCCCCGAGCTTGTCGAGGGGTCGCCCGCACCCCGATCGTCCGCCGAGGCGCGCACTCCGCGCACCTCGAACCGGCTCACCGTGACCGCGCGGGCCTTGAGCTCCACCTGCTCCCCCGCCCGGGCGAGGTCATACGCGCGCTTGCCGCCGACCTTGATCGCCGACACCGTGCTCGGCACCTGCAGGATGTCGCCGGTCAGCGCCGCGATGCCCGCCTCGACGCGTTCGCGGGTGACGGATGCCAGTGCCGCGGCATCCGCGCGCGCGATCTCGACGCCGTCGGCATCGTCCGAGTCGGTCGACATCCCAAGACGGATCGTCGCCTCGTAGGTCTTGTCGAGGCCGACGATGTACGTGAGCAGGCGCGTGGCGGGGCCGACGCCGAGGATCAGCAGTCCCGTCGCCATCGGGTCGAGGGTCCCGGCGTGACCGATCTTGCGCGTGTTCAGCGCCCGCCGCGCGCGCGCGACGACGTCGTGGCTCGTGATCCCGCCGGGCTTGTCGACCAGCAGGATCCCGTTCGGTGCGGGCGCGGGCTGGGGCATCCTCCCAGCCTAAACGGCCGGGCAGGAGCCGCTCGCGTACCGTATGCAGGATCGACCTGGCCGCCGACGGCGCCGACCCGCGGATTCACGCGGGTGACTCGGCCAGAAAGCGACATGCGTCCTGCAAACGGTGCGCGCGCCGCGCCATAGGCTGGTCGGATGCCCGACCTCGCGACCCCGCTCATCGCGTGGTTTCGGGGGAACGCCCGCGACCTGCCGTGGCGCGCCCGGGGATTCGGGGCGTGGGGCGTGCTCGTGAGCGAGTTCATGCTGCAGCAGACGCCCGTGACCCGGGTCATCCCGCGCCTCGAGGCCTGGCTCGCGCGATGGCCGACACCGCCCGCGCTGGCGGCCGCAGCGCCCGCCGACGCGGTGCGCGAGTGGGCGAACCTGGGCTACCCGCGTCGGGCGCTGTGGCTGCACCGCGCGGCGGTCGAGATCACGGCGCGCCACGACGGAGTGGTGCCGCGCGACGTCGACGACCTGCTCGCACTCACCGGCATCGGCGACTACACGGCACGCGCGGTCGCCGTGTTCGCCTACGGCGACCGGCATCCCGTCGTCGACACCAACACCCGACGGGTGATCGCGCGCGCGATCCTGGGTCGGTCGCAGCCCGGCCCGCCCTCGCCGCGCGATCTCGCCGCGATGGCCGCGCTGCTGCCCGAGGCGCGCGAGGATGCCGCGGTCTTCAACGCCGCGACCATGGAGCTCGGTGCGGTGGTCTGCACGGCCCGCGCACCTCGCTGCGAATCGTGCCCGATCGCGGAGATCTGCGCCTGGCGCGCTACCGGCTACCCCGACACGGGCGACGACCGCCGCAAGCAGGCGCGCTACGAAGGCAGCGACCGCCAGGCGCGCGGAGCGATCCTCCGCGCGCTGCGCGAGGCTGCCGCACACGAGCTGCCCGCCGTCGCCGTCGCCGTCGAATGGCCCGACCCCGCCCAGCGCGACCGAGCGATCGACTCACTCGTCGCCGACGGCCTCATCGAGGCATCCGACGGCGCCTTGCGCCTCCCGCGCTGACCCCCCGCCCGCGGGCGACGTCGCACGCGAAACCGCTCATCTGCACCGAAAAACCGCGCGAAGCGGTGCACACGCGCGGTTTCGCGGGGCAGTGAGGGCGTCAGTCCTCGTCGGCGAGGGCCTTTGTGGGCGGCTCGTCGGAGGTCTCGTCCTCGGCGTCCCACTCGCGGGGCTTGACGTAGGGGTCGGCATCGCCGGCGTAGGTGGCGGTGGATGCCAAGCCTGCGACGGCCTCGTCGCGCTCGCGCGCTTCGCGCAGGAGGTCAGCGATGTGACCGGCCGTCTCGGGCAGGGCATCGGGGATGAACTCGAGCGACGGGGTGAGCCGCACGTTGAGGTGCTTGCCGACCTCGGTGCGCAGCATGCCGGTGGCCGCCTTCAGGGCAGCCGCCGAGTCCTCGCGCGCCTGGTCGTCACCGTACACCGTGTAGAACACCGACGCGTGCTGCAGGTCACCCGTGACGCGCACCTCCGTGATCGTCACGAAGCCGAGCCGCGGGTCGCGTAGCCCCTTCTCGAGGCGCTCGGCCAGGATCACCCGGATGCGGTCGCCGAGGCGTGCCTGTCGTTCGTTCGCCATGTTCTCTTCCTTCGCATGTACGTGAGGGGCACCCGAGCGTCGCCCGGAGTGCCCCCCCACATCCCACAGCGGATCAGCCGCGGGGCTTCTCCACCATCTCGGTCGTCTCGATCTCGTCACCGATCTGGATGTCGTTGAACTTGCCGAGACCGATACCGGCCTCGAAGTCCGTGCGCACCTCGGTGACGTCGTCCTTGAAGCGGCGCAGCGACTCGATGGCCAGGCCATCGGCCAGCACCACGCCGTCGCGGATGACGCGCGCCTTGGCGTTGCGCGTGATCGTGCCCGAGCGGACGATGACACCGGCGATGTTGCCGAACTTCGACGAGCGGAACACCTCGCGGATCTCGGCGACACCCGACTGCTTCTCTTCGAACTCCGGCTTGAGCAGGCCCTTGAGCGACTGCTCGACGTCGTCGATCGCGTTGTAGATGACCGAGTAGAACCGGACGTCCACACCCTCGCGGGCGGCGCGCTCGCGCGCCTTCGCGTCGGGGCGAACGTTGAAGCCGATCACGATCGCGTTGTCGATCGTGGCCAGGTTGATGTCCGACTCCGTGACGGCACCCACACCGCGGTGGATGATGCGCAGCTGCACCGAGTCGTCGACCTCGATCTTGAGGAGCGATTCTTCCAGCGCCTCGACGGCACCCGACACGTCACCCTTGATGATGAGGTTGAGCGACTCGACCTTGCCCTCTTCGAGAGCGCGGGTGAAGTCTTCGAGCGAGATGCGCTTGCGGGCCTTGGCCAGCTGGGCGTTGCGCTCGGCCGCTTCACGCTTCTCGGCGATCTGGCGGGCCAGGCGGTCTTCCTCGGTGACGATGAACGTGTCGCCGGCGCGCGGGACCGAGTTGAGGCCCTGCACCTGCACGGGGCGCGACGGCCAGGCCTCTTCGACCGCATCGCCGTTCTCATCGACCATGGCGCGCACGCGACCGTAGGCCGTGCCCGCGACGATCGCGTCGCCGACGCGCAGCGTTCCCGACTGGATGAGCACCGTGGCCACCGAGCCGCGGCCCTTGTCGAGCTTCGCCTCGATCGCGACACCGCGGGCCGCCTTGTTCGGGTTGGCCGTGAGGTCAAGACCCGCGTCGGCGGTCAGCAGCACGGCATCGAGCAGAGCCTGGATGTTGAGGTTCTCGCGCGCCGAGACGTCGACGAACATGACATCTCCGCCGTACTCTTCGGCGACCAGGCCGTACTCGGTGAGCTGCTGGCGCACCTTGGCCGGGTTGGCGTCGGGCTTGTCGACCTTGTTCACGGCCACGACGATCGGCACTCCGGCCGCCTGCGCGTGGTTCAAAGCCTCGACGGTCTGCGGCATGATGCCGTCGTCGGCCGCGACCACGAGGATCGCGATGTCGGTGACCTGCGCACCACGGGCACGCATGGCGGTGAACGCCTCGTGGCCCGGGGTGTCGATGAAGGTGATGGCGCGCTCGATGCCCTCGTGCTCGGTCCACACCTGGTAGGCACCGATGTGCTGGGTGATGCCACCGGCCTCACCGGCGACGACGTTGGTCTGCCGGATGGCATCCAGCAGGCGCGTCTTACCGTGGTCGACGTGACCCATGACGGTGACGACCGGGGGACGGATCTCGAGGTCGTCTTCGCTCTCGGCTTCGAGCTCTGCCTCGAGGTCGAGACCGAAGCCCTCGAGGAGCTCCTTGTCTTCGTCCTCGGGCGAGACCATGTCGATCTTGTAGCCGAGCTCGGCACCGAGGACCTCGAAGGTCGCCTCGTCGAGCGACTCGGTCGCCGTCGCCATCTCACCCAGGTTGAACAGGATGGTCACGAGCGTGCCGGGCTGCACGGTGTAGCCGCGGATGGCCTCGAGCTTGTCGGCGAAGTCGGCGATCGACGCGCCGCGGCGGAGGCGGATGATCTCGCCGTTGCCCTTCGAGACGTTGACGCCACCGACGACCGGGGCATCCCTCATCTCGAATTCCTGGCGCTTCGCCCGACGCGACTTGCGCTGCTTCGACTTGCCGCCGCCCTTGCCGAAGGCACCCGCGGTGCCGCCGCCGGGGCCACGACCACGGCCACCGCCGCCACCGGGACGACCGGCGAAGCCGCCGGGAGCGCCCGGAGCACCGGGCGCGCCGCCCGGACGCGCGAAGCCGCCCGCACCGCCGGGACGACCGGGACCGCCCGGACGCTGCTGGAACGGGGCGCCCGGACGACCGGCACCACCGGGACGACCGGCACCGCCGGGGCGCGGCGCGCCGGGGCGCGGGGCACCCGGACGCGGGGCCTGCGGACGCGGGATGTTGCCGGGGCTCGGGCGCTGACCCATGCCCTGCGCCGACGCGAACGGGTTGTTGCCCGGACGCGGACCGGCGGGGCGCTGACCCATGCCCTGCGCCGACGCGAACGGGTTGTTGCCCGGACGCGGCGCGCCACCGGGACGCGGTGCGCCACCGGGAGCGGAGGGCGCAGCCGTACCGGATGCCGGGGCAGCGTCGCCGCCCTCGGTCTTCGCCGCGGGTGCGGGTGCCGGCGCGGCGGGTGCGCTGGCCGCAGGGGCTGCGGGTGCGGCGGGTGTCGCCGCCGACTCAGCCGCGACGGGCGCCGGAGC
>JASCPF010000112.1 GCA_029959325.1 Microbacteriaceae bacterium PS02068 | reverse complement strand
GCGCGACACTTCGACGCCTTGGGGGCGCGGTCGTGGGCCGATCGCGCCCGCGGCGTCGAGCTGCGCGCTCACCTCCTGGGGGGCGCGCTCGACCGCGCCGGTCGCACCACGGCCTCGCGCCCGGTCGATGAACGCGAGGTTGCCCGCGTCGCGGCGGCGCTCAGCCGCGGGGGTCTGCGCAGTGAAGCGGTGGCGCTGCGGCTGTCGCGCGAGCTCTGGCGTGCGCGGCACGGTCAGCCGCCCGGTCGGCTTCCCCACGTCGACGCGCAGGCGCCGCTCGAGGTGCGGATGCTCGTCCACGAGGTGCGGGCCGAGCGCGCCGTCGCCGCGGGCCACGGCGCCGCGGCCAGGCGCGCGGCATCCGCGGGCCTTGACGAGCTCACGCAGTGGCGCGCGTCGTTCGGCAGCCTCGACATGCAGACCTCGCTCGCGATGCACGGCAACACCCTGATCCTCGCGGGTCTCGGGGCGGCGGTGCGGTCGGGGTCGCCCGAAATCGTCTTCGAATGGTCCGAGCGTGCACGCCAGTTGAGTCTGCAGGTCGTGCCGCTGCGTCCCCCTCCCGACCCGGAGCAGGCCGCCGAGCTCGCCGAGCTGCGCATGCTGCGCGCCGACGCGGCCGGCGCGGAATGGACCGACGATCCGCGCGCGGTGGAGCTGGGTGAGCGCCTGCGCCGCCGCCAGTGGATCACGACCGGAGCGGCTGACCTCGAGCGACGGGTCTCGCTCGCCGAAGCGGCGGCCGCGCTGGATGACGACACCGCGATCGTCTCGTACGTGTTCCGCGCCGGCGGTCTCGCGTGCGTCGTCGTGCAGTCGGGCGGGGCGACGGTGGTCGAGCTGGCGGGGTGGTCGGACGCCCGCAAAGACCTGCCCGCGCTGCGCTCGGATCTCGACATGTCGGCCGCCGTGCGGTCGGGCCCGATGTTCGATGTCGTGCGCCGTTCGCTCGACGCTCGACTCGACCGGCTGTCCGCGATGCTGGTCGACGGTGTGCTGGCGGGGGTCTCGGCCCGGCGTCTCGTCGTGACCGCGCCGGGCGTGCTCGCGGGACTGCCGTGGACGATGCTGCCGGGGCTGCGCGGGCGCACGGTCACCGTCGCGGCATCCGCGTCTCGCTGGGTGCACGGTCGCGCAGGCGCCGCGCCTGTCTCCGCACCCGCGGTCTCGTTCGTCGTCGGTCCGCGCGTCCGGCGAGGTGAGGAAGAGGCGACGGCGGCTGCGGCGCACTGGCGGCACTCGCGTGTGCTGTCCGGCACCTCGGCCACCGTCGACGCCGCCGCCCGGGCGGCGGCAGAGTCGGACATCCTGCATATCGCGGCGCACGGCCGGCACGCGGTCGACAACCCCCTCTTCTCGGGTCTGCAGCTCAGCGACGGTGCCCTGTTCGGGTATGACATCGACCGGATGCCCCGCGTGCCGCACACCGTCGTGCTGTCGGCCTGCGAAGCCGGGCGCTCGGCGGTGCGATGGGGCGAAGAAGCCGTCGGGATGAGCCGAGCGTGGTTGCACGCCGGGGCCGGCGCCGTGATCGGCGCGCCCGTCGTCGTCGCCGACGCCGACGCGTCTGAGCTGCTCGCGGCCGTGCACCGGGGTCTCGCGGCGGGTTCCCCGGCTGCGGTGGCGCTGACAGAGGCCGCCCGCGACACCGGCATCCGCTCGCCGTTCCTATGCCATGGCAACGGATTCTGAGGAAACCCTCGCGGGTGATGTATCAGGGGCCGGGTTCCCCGCTCCTCATCGCTGAGAAGACCGTACGGCATCGCCGGCTGCTGGGGACGACGACCGCGTACTGGGGACGCGGGACATCGGGGGTCGACTCATACAGGACGGCAATTCCGGGGGGACGCAAGACCCGTCCAGGGGGGCCGGTGGGAGGGGGGACCCACCGGCCCCTTCGCCGTGCCTGCGCGGCGGGCGCGCAGTGCTACCGCGACGAGTTCGCGGTGCGCCCGCGCACAATGCCGATGAACACGTCCACGAGCGGCGGGGTCTGGCCATCGTCGCCCAGCCGCCAGGCCAGGGCGATGGGGGATCGCGCGGCGTCGACGACCGGGCGGTACGCCGTGTCCTTGCGGTGGTGCAGGCGCGCGAGCGACATCGGCACCACGACGATCCCGACGCCGGATGCCACGATCGAGATCGCCTCTTCGACGCTCGCAGGCGGGGCGAACGACGGGCGCACGCCACCCGCGACGACCACGTCGAGAGGCGCGTGACGGGGTTCGATCACGACCTCCCCCGCGAGGTCGGCGAGGGTCAGCTCGTCGGCGGCGGTCAGGTGCGAGTCCGCGGCGCAGACGACGACGGCGAGCTCGTCGTACAGCGGAATCATGGCGATGCCGGATGCCCGGGCATCCCGTGCCGCGCCGTCCGCCACGGCCCCGCCGTCCGCCGCGAACGGCAGCCGCACGAGCGCGGCGTCGACGGATGAATCCGCGACGGCGGTGCGCTGATCGTCGATGCCGAGCGGGACGAGCTCGAGGGGATGCCGGGGCATCCGCTCCTGCCACACGTCGATCCACTTGCCGGGCGTCGCGCCCGGGGTCGCCCCGAGTCGGAAGGGGCCGGGCGGCAGCAGCGGCAGCTGCGGGGCGGGGGAGGCGCCCGGCGTCGGGCGCGCGGCGCGGGCCTTCTGCCCGGGCTTCGGGGACTTCCCCGAGTTCGGGGGCTTCGCGGGCTTCCCCGACTTCCCGGGGGCAGGCTTCCGTGACGCCGCTGCGCCGCCCGCGCTGCGGTTCGCGTGGGGTCGACCCGCTCCCGTGCCGCGCGATCCGCGGCCGCCTGATGCCGCCATGACGCCAGCGTAGCCGCGGTAGGGTGCCGACATGATCGCGATCATCGCCACCGTCTTCGCCGCGCTCGCGGCGCTTCTGCACGTCTACATCTTCGTGATGGAGTCGATCCAGTGGGCGCAGCCGCGGGTGTGGCGTCGGTTCGGGGTGACCGACCAGGCATCCGCCGACATCACGAAGCCCATGGCCTACAACCAGGGCTTCTACAACCTGTTCCTCGCGATCGGCGCCGTCATCGGGCTGGCGCTGTTCTGGGCGGGCGACCCGGGCAGCACCGCAGGCGTCGCGGGGCGCACGCTGGTGCTCTTCAGCATCGGGTCGATGGTCGCGGCCGCGCTCGTGCTCACGACGAGCGGTGCGAAGTACCTGCGCCCGGCGCTGATCCAGGGCACGCTCCCGCTGATCGGCTTCGTGCTGTTCCTGTTCGCCTGAGCGGCGCCGGCCCGGGGTTCAGGCCGCGAGGCGAAGCCCGCGCCGGTCGGTCGCGACCTGCTCGCCCTCGCGGATCTGCTCGTCGTCGCCGATCAGTGATCCGCCGGCGACGCGCGCGTGCGCACCGATCACGGTGCGCACACCGATCTTGGCCTGTGAGCCGATCGCGGCTCCTGACCCGATGCGCGCGTGCGGGGCGATCTCGGCGCCCTGGCCGATGACGGCGTCGGGCTCGATCCAGACACCGCGGCCGATGTGCGCGCCCGCGGCGACCTGGGCGCCCGGCTCGACGTACGCGCCCGCTTCGACGAGCGCGCTCGCGTGCACCTTGGCGCCGTTGGCGATGAGGCCCCGTCCGTTGACGTGCTTTCGGTAGCGCAGCGTCCGGCCCTGGTCGTCTTCGATGTCGATGTAGTTCTTGCCCACGATTCCTCCTGAGAACAGATGCAACTCTTGTTCGGAGCCATTCATTCCCTCGGATGGATTTCGAGATCTCACGGCCGCTCCGGTGCGAACACGACAGCGCGCTGCACGCTGAAGCTCACCGCGAACAGCGCGGTCTCGGTCACGATCTTGGCGAGGACCAGCGACACACCGGCATCCGTCAGCGCGCTCAGCACGCCGTAGCCTGCGGCGGTCAGCAGGCCCGCGAGGGAGAAGTAGCGCGCGGCCGTCGTGCGGGCCGGCAGCGCGCGACCGGTCGGGAAGACATGGCGGCGATTGACCAGATAGTTCAGGCTCGCGCTCAGCACGCGGGCACCGACCACCGAGAAGAGCAGCCAGCCCGTGAGCGCGTGCAGCACCAGCAGGGCGACCGTGTCGATCGCGAAAGCGAGCAGGGCGGATGCCGCAAAGCGCAGCAGCGGCGCCCAGATGCGCGCCGAATCGGCGAGGGGGCGGAAGTGACTCGAAGCGTTGCCCTCGAGGTAGACCGTCTCGATCGGCACCTCGACGAGCTCGAGGCCGGCCGAGCGAGCGGCGAGCAGCATGCGGAACTCGTATTCGAAGCGGTCGCCCGGCAGAGTCAGCAGCCACGGCAACGTCGCCGCGGGAAAGCCCCGCAGGCCCGTCTGCGTGTCAGAGACATCGCCGCCGGTCGCCAGGCGGAACGCGCGCCGAGTCAGGATGTTGCCCGCGCGGCTGCGCAGCGGCACGCGCCCCGCGAACGCGCGCACGCCGAGGACGATCGCGCGGGGTCCGTCGGGGAGGGGCTCGCGCGGAATAGTCGTCGCATCGCGCGGCATCCCTGCGTGCGAGGCCGCGTGTTGCGCCGACCATGTGGGATCGCGGGGGCTGGATGCCAGCGCGGGGGCGTGCGCGGGGGGTTCGTGCGGAATAGTCGTCGCGGTGTGCGGCATCCCTGCGTGCGAGGCCGCGTGTTGCGACGACCATTCGGGATCGTGGGGGGTGGATGCCAGCGCGGGGGCGTGCGCGCGGGCGTGCGCGAGGAGTTCGTGCGGAGAAGGTGGCGCGACGCGCGGCATCCGCGTGCGTGAACCCGCGTGTTGCGCCACCTTCTCGACGTCGCGGGCGATGGATGCCGAGGCGGCCGCCGGCACGCCGTCGGTGGCGGGCGTGGGCACAGACGCGCCCGCGAGAGCCGCGCCCGCGAGAGCCGCGCCCGCGAGCTCCGAGAGCGC
>JASCPF010000111.1 GCA_029959325.1 Microbacteriaceae bacterium PS02068 | reverse complement strand
GTCGCGGGTGCCCCGCCGCGCACCGCGGCGAGGGGAGCGCCGCGGAACATGCGCGTGCGCGGCGCGCGCCGCACCGTGCGGTGGGCCTGCGAGCCGCCGCCGAGCAGCGCCCGCACCGGCGCGAAGGTGTCGTTCGTGACGCGCGCCGTCCAGGTGAGGTTCCAGAGCGCATCGGTGACCGACCGCTCGCTCTCGGCGCCGGTCATGGCGGTCAGCTGCGACGCGAAATAGGCGCCTCCCGTCGACATCGCCGCGAGCAGCTGCTCTTCGAGCGCGCTCGGCGGCTCGGGAGCGTCGGGCACGGTGAGCGTCAGCGAGATCGCGTCGACGGGGTGCAGGGCGATCCAGCCGTCGCGGCCGGGAAGCGATCCGTGCCCCGACCACATGACCTCTCCGGTGGCGGTCAGCTCGTCGAGCAGCGCGGGGCGATAGTCCGAGACGCGAGACGGCAGGATGAGCGATTCCCACGCGCTGGCGGGCAGGGGCACCCCGGCGAGCTGCTCGATGACCGCGAGCACGCCGTCGATGCCCTCGAGCGGTCGCCCGCCCGCCGACCCCGCGACGTGCTGCCATGTCGGCAGGAACCGCGCGAAGGCGTCGGGGGTGACGGGCTCGACCGTGCCCCGGATCGCCGCGAGCGACCGCAGACGCAGCCGCCGCAGCACCTCGCTGTCGCACCACTCGAGGTCGTCCTGGCTGCCGGCTGATGCGCCGCTCGACGTGCCGGTGTCGGCCGTGCCGGTGCTCGCCGTGCCCGTGCCGGCCGTGCCGGTGGGCAGGAAGAAACCGCTCGAGATGCGCCCCTGCGACTCGAGGCGCTGCAGCGTCTGGCGGGCGACGGCCGCGCCGATCCCCAGGCGCGTGGCGACGTCGCCCGTGCGGAACGGCCCGTGCGTGCGCGCGTGCCGCGCGACGAGGTCGGCAAGGGGATCGGCCACGGGCTCGAGGAAGGCGTTCGGGATGCCCACGGGCAGCGCGACTCCGAGGGCGTCGCGGAGCCGCCCGGCATCCTCGATCTGCGCGACGCGCGATGCGCCCGCGATCGTCACCCGGATCGCCCGGTGCGCGGTGATCAGCTCGTCGAGGTAGGTCGCGGCCACGGACGCCTCGGGAGGAGATTTCGCTTCGGGAGGATCGACCAGGGTGATCCCGTCCTCCCGAACGGAAATCTCCTCCCGGAGTGCGGGCGGGGGCGGCCCCTCGACGAGCTCGGGGACCGGTTGGGCAGGCTCGGGGATCGGGGGTCGGGCAGGCCCGGGGACCGGGGGTGTGGCCGCGGGCGCCGTGGGCTCGAGGCGCGCGGCGACCTCATCGGCATCGAGCGGTCCGAGCATGCGCAGCAGATCGGCGACGCCCTCGAGCCCGCGCACGCGCCGGTCGGGGGCGAGGCGCTGCACCTCGGCCTCGAACTGGGCGATGATCGCGGGGTCGAGCAGCTCGCGCATCTCGACCTTGCCGAGCAGCTCGGACAGCAGCGCAGGATCGACCGACAGCGCCGCCGCGCGGCGCTCCGCCAGCGGCGAGTCGCCCTCATACATGAACGCGCCGACATATCCGAACAGCAGGTCGCGGGCGAACGGCGACGGCTGGTTCGTCGTCGTCTCGACGAGGCGGATGCGCCGGTCGCCGATCGACCGCGCGATGCGCAGCAGGGCAGGCAGGTCGTAGACGTCCTGCAGCACTTCGCGGAGCGTCTCGAGGATGATCGGGAAGGTCGGATGCCCCTTCGCGACCTCCAGCAGCTGCGCGGACTTCTGGCGCTGTTGCCACAGCGGCGAACGCTTGTTCGGGTTGAGCCTCGGCAGAAGCAGCGCGCGCGCCGCACACTCGCGGAATCTCGAGGCGAACAGGGCCGATCCGCCGACCTCGTCCGTGACGATCTGCTCGAGCTCGTCGGGCTCGAACACGAACAGTTCCGCGCCGGGCGGTTCGCTCTCGGCATCCGGCACCCGCACGATGATGCCGTCATCGCTGGCGACAGCCGATCCGTCGACTCCGAGCCGCTCGCGGATCCGCGCATTCACCGCGAGCGCCCACGGCCCGTGCACGTGCATGCCGTATGGGGAATGCAGGATGATTCGCCAGTCGCCGACCTCGTCGCGCGAGCGCTCGACCGTGAGCGTCTTGTCGGTGGGGAGGGTGCCCGTGGCATCCTTCTGCTCCGACAGGTATGCCAGCAGGTTGCCGATCGCGTTGTCGTCGAGGCCCGATTCGCGCAGCCGCGCGGTGGCCTTCTCGGGTGTCGCAGCCGCAACTTCGCGCGAGAACGTGCCGAGTGCCTCGCCGAGCTCGGCGGGTCGGCCGAGGCCGTCGCCGTGCCAGAACGGCAGCTTCCCGGGCTGCCCGAACGCCGGCAGCACGTTGACGCGGTCGTGCGTGATCTCGACGATGCGCCAGCTCGTCGTGCCGAGGGTGAACACATCGTTCACGCGCGACTCGTAGACCATCTCCTCATCGAGCTCGCCGACGCGCGCATTGCGGGTCTCGCCCGCCACGAACACGCCGAACAGCCCGCGATCGGGGATCGTCCCGCCGCTCGTCACCGCCACGCGCTGCGCGCCGGGGCGGCCGGTGAGGGTGCCGTGGTCGCGGTCCCAGACGACGCGGGGCCGCAGCTCGGCGAACTCGTCGGACGGATACTTGCCCGCGAGCAGGTCGAGCGTCGCCTCGAACGCCGAGCGCGGCAGGGTGCGGAACGGCGCCGACCGCTTGACGGTCTCGAACCACGCCTCGACCTCGAGCGGGCCGGTCGCGCACGCCGCGATCGTCTGCTGCGCCAGGATGTCGAGCGGGTTCGAGGGCACCGCGATCGCCTCGATCTGGCCCGCGAGCATCCGCTCGGTCACGACGGCGGTGTGCAGCACATCGCCGCGATGCTTGGGGAACAGCGCCGCACGGCTGATCTCGCCGACCTGGTGCCCCGCGCGGCCGACGCGTTGCAGGCCGGATGCCGCGGACGGCGGTGCCTCGACCTGGATCACCAGATCGACGGCGCCCATGTCGATGCCGAGCTCGAGCGAGCTCGTCGCCACGACGCAGCGCAGGATGCCGCTCTTGAGCTCGTCCTCGACCTGCGCCCGCTGCTCCTTCGACACCGACCCGTGGTGCGCTTTCGCGAGCACGGGCTCGGCGCCCGCCGACACGCCCGCCTGCGCCATAATCGCCGCCGGCGGCTTCACTCCCGGTCTCGCGGCCCCCGTCCCCGAGCCTCCCGCACCGGTCGCCGAGCTTGCCCCGGTGCCCGAGCCTGCCCCGGTCCCCGAGCTTGCCCCGGTCGCCGAGCTTGCCCCGGTCCCCGAGCTTGCCCCGGTCGCCGAGCTTGCCCCGGTGCCCGAGCTCGCCCCGGCTCCCGAGCTTGTCGAGGGGTCGAGGCGTTCCGCGTAGATCTCGTTCAGCCGACCGGTCAGCCGTTCGGCGAGGCGACGCGAGTTGGCGAACACGATCGTGGATCGGTGGGCGAGCACGCGATCGACGATCGCCTCTTCCACGTGCGGCCACACCGACCCCGTCACCTCCGACGGCTGCGACGGGGCGAACCAGTCGCCGTCGCCCGTGGCATCCTCGTCCGCGTCGGTACCTCCGGTCGCCTCCGATCCGGGTGGCGGCGGAGGGTTGAGCATGTCGTCCATCGGCACGACGACGGTCAGGTCGAAGGTCTTCGTCGCGCGCGGCGCGACGATCTCGACGGGCGCCGACCCGCCGAGGAACCGCGCCACCTCGTCGATCGGGCGCACCGTCGCCGACAGCCCGATGCGCTGGGCAGCGGCGATGCCCGGGGTGCGCTCCGCGCGCAGGGCGTCGAGCCGCTCGAGACTCACCGCGAGATGCGCGCCGCGTTTGGTCGCCGCGACCGCGTGCACCTCGTCGACGATGACGGTGTGCACGTCGCGCAGGGTCTCGGATGCCTGCGACGTGAGCATCAGGTACAGCGACTCGGGCGTCGTGATCAGGATGTCGGGAGGCTCGGCGACGAGCTTGCGCCGGTCGGCCGAGGGCGTGTCCCCCGACCGCACGCCGACCGTCACGTCGGGCACGGCGATGCCCAGCCGGCGGGCCGACTGCCCGATGCCGACGAGCGGCGAGCGGAGGTTCCGCTCGACGTCGACGCCCAGCGCCTTCAGGGGAGAGATGTAGAGGATGCGCGTGCCCGGGGCATCCTTCTTCTTCGCGCGCTTGCGCGCACGCGCGCCGTCGACCTCGTTCGCCGGGGCCTCGATCGGCTTCTCGCGGAAGACGCGGTCGATCGCCCAGAGGAACGCCGACAGCGTCTTTCCCGAGCCGGTGGGGGCAACGACCAGCGCGTGCTTGCCGTGCGAGATCGCCTCCCACGCGCCCGCCTGGGCCGATGTGGGCTCGGCGAAGGCGCCACGGAACCAGTCCTGCGTCGCAGGACCGAACCGCTCGAGCACATCGGCCATCAGTCCATCATCGCGCGGGGCAGGGACATCCGGTCCGGGGGTGCCCCGCAGCCGCGGTCGTGCTACGCCGCCGGCGCCTCGGTCAGCGCGCCGTAGCGTGCCCGAACTCCTCCACTTCGTGCCCGAAACGGCGGCAACGGCCGGATCAGGCCCAGATGCCCTCGCATTGGAGGAGTTCGGGTCAGCGGCGCGGACGCGCCGCTGCCGCAACGGCAGCTGCCCCGCGCCGATCCAGGCGCCCGCAGGTTCCGCGCGTCCCGCTGGCCCCGGCGCCTCAGCCGCCTCGGTCAGCTCGTGCCGCGTGCCCGAACTCCTCCATGTCGGGCCCGAAACGGCGGCAACGGCCGGGTCAGGCCCAGATGCGGCCGGATTGGAGGAGTTCGGGACAGCCGCGCGGACGCGCCGCTGCGCGCAACGCAAGCTGCGCGCGCGCCAGCTGCCCCGCCCGCCTGCCGGCCC
>JASCPF010000110.1 GCA_029959325.1 Microbacteriaceae bacterium PS02068 | reverse complement strand
CTCGACGCGGCACAGCGCGAGACCCGGCTCGCGACCGCGACGCTGCGCGCACGACGCGCGACCCTCACCGCCGACCGCGCGGCGCTGGCGACACGCTCGACGGATCCGTCACAGCTGCCGCTCGGCCGCGTGATGGCCAGTGACGACGCCCTGACCGCCCGGTGGATGGACTACGAGACCGATGCCGCGAAGGTCATCGCCTTCCCCGCGATGAGCGACGCGCGGGTCCCCACCACGGCAGCCTTCCTCACGGCGCATCGCACGGCGCGAGCGCTGCGCCCCGCGTCTGCGACGGCGCGCATCACGCCGGCGCAGTTCGGGGCGTATCGCGACGCGGTGGCGCGGATGATCCCCGCGTTCGAGGTGGCCGAGGCCGAAGCGTGGCGCCTCGCGCGCGCCGCGGGATCGGCCCCCGCGGGGCCGGGGCCCGACACCGCGCAGCAGCCGGCGTGGATGCTCTCGGCGCAGGAGATCGCGCAGAACCTGACGCAGACCGTGCTGATCCGCGGGGCCGAGGTGCTCGCCCGTGCGACCGCGCCGCGGACGCCCCCACCCGCGGGTGATTCCCGCGACGACGGCCGGGCTTAGGCTGACCGAGTGGACCAGTTTTGGCACTTCGCGGGCAGCTACTGGTGGCTGGTGTTCCCGATCATGGGCATCGCCGGCGGCTTCGCCCGTCGGTGGGAACTCGGCGCCCGCGCACGTCACAAGCGGCGCCTCGAGATCCTGCAGGCGAAGGCCGCGCTGAAGGCGGCGACGCCGCCGAAGCAAGTCGCGTCGGCATCCGCTCCGGGGCTCATCACCAAGCCGTCACCCGCCCAGCCCCAGCTCGAGAAGCTCTTCGCCGAGCACGACGCGGTCACTGCGCGCTGGCTCGACTACGAGCTCGACGTCGCGAAGCTGATCGCGTTCCCGACGATCAGCGATGGGCGTCAACCGCTGACCGCCGCCTTCCTGCGCGCGAAGAAGACCGCCGACCGGTTGCGCCCGGCGTCGCCCAAGGCTCACGTGACCGACCAGGAACTGGCCGCCTACGCCAGCGCCGTGACCGACTTCGAGGTGGCCTTCGATGTCGCCGAGCGCGAGGCGCGGCGGCTGAAGGACTCGGACTTCACGGATGCCGAGCGCAAGCGCCTCTCGAAGGCGCAGCAGCTGCTGGCGGTCGCGGTCGATGGCGCCGCCACCCCCGCCGAGCGGCAGATCGCCTACAAGCGCGTGCGCGAAGAGCTCGACGGTCTGATCGTGGTCTCCGACGAGGCGATCGTCATCCTCGAAGAGAAGGTCGCGCTCGAGCTGGATGCCCCGGCATCCGGCTCTGCATCCTGATCGCCCCCTCCGCGCACGCCTCGACCCATCGGCGGCACCGTGCGCGGTTTCGCGGAGGGCACGGCTTCCTGGAAGGGCGCGGCTTTCTAGAGGGGCGTGGTTTCCTAGAAGGGTGCGGCGTCGTCGGCCATGTAGGCGGCGTCGAGAAGGCGCGCCCAGCGAGGTCGGCCGGTGGTGGCCGACACCGGCGGGGCGTTGTTTCGGTATCTTCGGCCGGTGGGCGAAAGGAACTCGAGGGTTCCGCCGCCGAGTTGGGTGACGCTCCACAGGGAGGCGTGTTTGAGCGTGTGGTGATGCGGGCAGAGCAACTCCATGTTCGACGCGCAGGTTCTCCCGCCGTGCTCCCAAGCCGTGGTGTGGTCGGTGTCGCAGGTGCGCGCGCGGCGGCGACATCCGGGCCAGCGGCAGTGCTGGTCGCGGGCATGCAGGAGCCGTCGGAGGCGCTTCGAGGGGCGGTAGGTGTCGAGTCGGACCGGCTCCGCGGTGACCGGGTGTGTCATCACCCGCTGCCACGACGCTGCTGAGCCGGCGAGGCAGCGGGCAGTGTGCGGATCGATAGGCGCTTCGCCGTCCAGCAGTGCCGGTTCGTCCGATGCGCCGGCGAGGGTGAGGATCGGGATCGTGACCTGCACGGTCGCGCGGATCGCGCCCAACCCGCCGTCCTCGTCGAGGGCGGGCCGACCGGTGAGGAGCAGGTCGGTCATGATGTCCGCGCCGCTGATCCGTTGTCCGCTCGTCCGCGGTCGTTTCCGAACCGGCGGCGGTTGCCACGCCGGCGTCCGTGACTGCGGCGGCGTCCGTGTCCGCCTCCTCTGCGGCATCCATGCTCGCACCGTCTTCGACCGCGACGGCGGACACGGCGGCGACTGCGGCGGCGGGCTCTTCGGCAGCCTGCACGGTGCCCATCCGGGTGAGGCGGTCGTAGATCCCGTGGATCAGCGCGGTGGGACCGTCCAGCAGCAGACGGCTGAGCCCGTCGTCGAGGTCGAACATCCGCACCCTGCGCTCCGCCAGAGCGCGCCGCTGGTTCTCTTCGACGATGTCGGGTTGCAGACGGGCGGCGATGATCCGAGCCATCACCCGCGTTCCGGCGGCGGTGTCCGATTCCGCAATCGGCAGGATCGCAGCCTCATATTCGGAGCGATGTTCGGAGGTGAGGGCGACACCGGCGTCGATGATCGCGGATGCGTGGCGTTCATCGATCCGCCCCTCCCGCAACGCTGCCAACGCCCGTGGATAGCTGCTCCTCAACGCCGAGGCATCCCCCAGCCAGACCGACCCGTCACCCGCAGCGCCGCAGACAACTCGGCGAGCACCTCTCGCAGCGGAATCGTGTCACCCCGATACCCGTCACCCTGAACCCCGGCCGCGCGAGCCGCGGAGCGCTGCTGAACCCGCAACGCGATCAGCTCGAGGGCATCGGCACAGATCTCCACCCGCTCCGCCTGCAGGCGTGACGTCTCCACCCGATTGCGCTCCGCACGGGAGACCAACGCGGACAGTCCCGCCCAGTGCGGATCCGTGAAGGGCGAGCCGGACTTCTCATGCCCACGCGGCTGCGCCTGCGCGCGTTCCCCATGAGGCTCTTGCGGGTCGATCATCCTGAACTCCAGACACGTCGAAACTCAACGTCCGGAGGCATGTTCACGAACAATCGCTCTTATCAGGAGACCCATCGCCAATACTTCGATATTAGTACATACATACGACTTTCGCAAGAGCATTCCACGGTGTGCTGGTCGCACGCGCGATCGGCAGATGTCGATCGGGGTCGGCCGGGCGCGAGGCATCCGCGGCTCGTGCCTACGATGGGCGCATGGCAGAGCGACCCGATAGGCACGAGCCGTCCACACTGGCCTTCTCGACCCAGGCGGTGCACACGGGAAACACCGCCGACAGCGGGTCGGGCGCCATCCGAACGCCGATCATCATGGCGAATTCGTACGCGCTGCCCGACGATCCGTCGGAGTTGTCGTGGTCGGCCACCGACACACTGCTGTACACCCGCAACTCCGGCGCCAACCAACTGGCGTTGCAAGAGAAGCTGGCGGCCCTCGACGGCGGCGAAGAGGCTGTCGCGCTCGCCTCCGGAGTGGCCGCCCTGCATGCCGTCTTCTTCACGTTCCTGCGGTCCGGCGACCACGCGATCATCTCGGACGTGACCTACGACGCGACCTATCGACTCTTCGCCGAGCTGCTGCCACAGCGGTACGGCGTCGAGGCGACGTTCGTCGACGTCAGCGATCACGCGGCGATCACGGCTGCCATCCGGCCGAACACGAAACTGATCCACGTCGAGGCCGTCGGGAATCCGACCACGAAGGTGGCGCACGTCGCCGCGATCGCGCAGATCGCCCACGACGCCGGCGCGCTCCTATCCGTCGACTCGACGTTCACGCCGCCCCCGCTGTACCGCCCCCTCGACGACGGCGCCGATCTCGTAGTGCACTCGCTGACCAAGTACATCAACGGCCACGGCGACGCGATGGGCGGTGCGGTCATCGGCTCGCATGATCTCATTCAGGCGATCAAGGCGGATGCCATGGTCGATGTCGGCGGCGTCATCTCGCCGTTCAACGCCTGGCTGATCCAGCGCGGGTCGGTCACCCTGCCGCTTCGCCTTCCCCGTCATGTCGAGACGGCCGCGAAGGTTGCCGAGTTCCTGGCGGCCGATCCCCGGATCTCTTTCATCCTGTACCCCGGGCTCGCCTCGCACCCGCAGCACGACGTGGCGACCCGGCAGTTCGGTGGCCGTGGCTACGGGGCGATGATCGCCTTCACCGTCGGCGCCGGAGGTGACGCGCACTTGCGCTTCGCGCAGAATCTGCGTCTCATCACCGTGGCGGTGTCGCTCGGGCACGACGAGTCGCTGCTCGTGCCGATTGCGAACACCGACCGGAAGACCCAAGCCTTCTACCCGGATGCCTTCAAGGAGCGCGGTCTGCTCCGCTTTTCCGTCGGGCTGGAAGACCCGGACGACATCATCGCCGACCTCGCCGCCGCGCTGGACGCGACGTTCGGCGACCTGTAGAAAGCTCTGCTTCCCGCTCGAAGCCGCTGGGTGGCTCGTCGTCGCGCGGTCGTGGGCGGCGCAACCGAACGCTGCGGATGTCGACGTCGACGCGGTCGAAATCATCGGTCGAAGTTCGAGGCTCATCCCCTTGCGGTCGGCGGGGTCGTCTCGGCGGCGGCCGTGTGGTGCCGGATGACCTCGGCCACCACGAAGTTGAACCACTTCTCGGCGAACTCGGGGTCGAGGTCGGCCTCGAGGGCGAGCCGGCGCAGGCGGGCGATCTGCTGCTCTTCGCGGTTCGGGTCGGACGCAGGCATCCCGTGCTCCGCCTTCAGCACGCCGACCTGCTGCGTCGCTTTGAAGCGCTCGGCGAGCATATGTATCAGGGCGGCGTCGATGTTGTCGATGCTGCCGCGCAGCCGACGAAGTGTGGCGGTCGGGTCGGAGGCGTCGCTCATTCCCCGACCTTATCGCGGCCTAAAGTATGAGCCATGAGACCTCGCCGAGCGGCCCGTGCCGCGGCCGCCACCGCCCCTTCCACAGGCGGCGTGGCCGCGCCGCCTGCGCCCGGCGCCGCGGCATCCCCCGCCTCCGCGATCGCCTCCGCCGACGCCCAGGG
>JASCPF010000010.1 GCA_029959325.1 Microbacteriaceae bacterium PS02068 | reverse complement strand
GACCCGGTGGGCGCTCGCGGCGGTCGCCTTGGCCATCGCCGCGGCGGTGAGCACGCACGTGGCGCTCGCGCAGCCGGCGCGCTCGGCGGCGGCCGCCCTCGAGATCGAGGGCGGCCGCGTGCTGACCCTCGACATCACAGCCGTCGGCAAGATCGAGCGGAGTGCTGCCGGCTGGCGGTTCGACGCCGTGATGACCCGAATGCAACGCGGCCAGGACAGGTCGGGCGCCGTCACGTTCGAGGGCTCGGGTGTCCCCGTTCTCGTGCGACTCACAGAGGTCCCCGCGGATCTCGACCTCGGCGCGAGAGTCCGCCTGACCGGCACGGCGTGGCGGGCCGACTCCGGCGAACGCGCTGTCCTGGTCATCGACGGCTCGGGTGACGTCGAGGTGCTCGAACCTGCGCAGGGACCGCTTGCGGTGGCATCCGAGCTTCGACACGGTCTGCGCGCGCTCACCGCGACGCTGCCACAACCCGGCGCCGGCCTGATCGCGGGTCTTGCGGTCGGCGACACGAGCGCTGTCGACACGCAGCTCGACACCGAGATGAAGTCGTCGTCGCTGTCGCACCTGACCGCCGTCAGCGGCGCGAACTGCGCGCTGATCGTCGCCGGAGCCTTCGGCATCGCGGCGCTCTGCCGCGCCCGACGGGGCGTGCGGGTCGCCGCGGGTCTCGGCGGGCTCGTCGCCTTCGTCGTACTCGTCTCGCCGGAGCCGAGCGTCGTGCGCGCGGCGGCGATGGCCGCCATCGCCATGCTCGGCATCTTGCTCGGGCGCCCCGGCGCGGGGCTGTCGCTCCTGGCATCCGCGGTCGCCGTGCTGCTCGTGATCGATCCCTGGCTGGCGCTCTCGCTCGGGTTCGCGCTGTCGACGGCAGCGACGGGTGCGCTCCTCGTCGGCGCCGGCCCGCTCGCCGACGGATTGGCGCGGTGGATGCCTCGGCCGCTGGCTCTCGGGATCTCCGTGCCACTGGCCGCGCAGCTCGCATGCGGCCCGTTGATCGTGCTGATCTCGCCCCAGCTGTCGGTCTATGGGGTGGTCGCGAACATCCTGGCCGCGCCCGCGGCGCCGCTCGGTACCGTCGTCGGGCTCGCCGCCTGCGTCACCGCAGGTATCCCCGCGCTCGGATCCGGACTCGCGGCGCTGGCATGGCTGCCGGCCACGTGGATCGCGGGGGTCGCCCGCACCTTCACGGCGCTGCCCGGCAGCGTCGTCGATTGGCCGGGCGGCCTGTGGGGCTTCATCACGCTTGCGGTCGTGGGGGCCGCCGTCGCTGCGGTCATCATGCCGAGCGGCGCGCGGGTGCGCCTTGTCGCCGTGTGGGTGCTCGCGGCGGCGATCGGAGCGGGACTCGCCCTCGGACCGATCGCCGACGTGACGCGGCGCGTCGGCATTCCGAGCACCTGGAGCATCGCCGCCTGCGACATCGGCCAGGGCGACGCCGTGCTCGTGCGATCGGCGGGGCGCATCGCGCTGATCGACACCGGCCCCGAGCCTGGCCTGTTGACGCACTGTCTCGAAGAGCTCGGCATCGCGTACCTCGACCTGCTGGTGCTGACCCACTTCGACGTCGACCACAGCGGCGGCGTCGCAGCCGTGAACGGTCGAGTGGGCACCGTGCTGCACGGACCGACCGATGGCGCTGATGCCGTGCGCCTGCTCGACGACCTCGCGCGTGGCGGTGCACACCTCGTCGATGCGGTGCGCGGCATGTCGGGCACCTTGGGCGACGCACGCTGGCGCGTGCTGTGGCCGCGCCCCGGCGCACCGCCGGGCAACGATGCCAGCGTGACCGTCGAAGTGACAGGCGGGGGAGTCCCGGCATCCCTCTATCTCGGCGACCTCTCGGCCGCCGGCCAGCAGGCGATGGCAGCGGATGCCCTGCTGCGCAGCTCCTACGACGTCGTGAAGGTCTCACACCACGGCAGCGCGGATCAAGACCCGGGGCTCTACGCGCGGCTGCACCCTGCGCTCGCGCTCATCTCCGTCGGCGAGAACGACTACGGGCATCCGCGCGCGACCACCCTGGAGATGCTGGCCGCGGTCGGCGCGCACATCGCGCGCACCGATCAGGAGGGGCTCGTGACGGTGACGAGCGACGCCGACGGGCTGCGGCTCTGGCACGCGCGCGCACCGGCCGCTGTCGCACCCGCCGGATAGGCTGGGTGCATGACCCCCGCCCCGCGTCGCAGCCCCGCGCGCACCGCGTCGGCGATTCCGCAGATCTCGTGGCGGGCCCCGCAGCCCGCACCCATCGTGCTGATCTCGGGCCCAGAAGAGGTCTGCGCCGAGCGCGCGACGGCCGGCATCCGCGACTTCCTGCGCGCCGAAGATGAGAGCCTCGAAGTCTCTGACCTGCGGGCCGACGACTACACGTCGGGCATGCTGCTCGGGCTGACCTCGCCGTCGCTGTTCGGCGAGCCGCGCCTCGTGCGCGTGTCGGGGGTCGAGAAGTGCTCCGACGCCTTCCTGACCGAGGCACTGGCGTACCTCGAAGCCCCGCAAGACGGCGCGACGGTCGTGCTGCGGCACACCGGCTCGAGTGTGCGCGGCAAGAAGCTGCTCGACGCAATCCGTGCGGGCACGGGTGGCGGTGTCGAGATCGCCTGCCCGGCCGTCAAGCGCGACTCCGACCGCTTCGACTTCGCGGCCGGCGAGTTCCAGGCCGCGCGCAAGAAGATCGCGCCCGTTGCGCTACGCGCCCTCGTGGGCGCTTTCGCGGACGACCTCACCGAGCTCGCCGCGGCCTGTCAGCAGCTGATCGCCGACGTTCCCGGCGACATCAGCGAGCAGATCGTCGAGCGCTACTACGGCGGCCGCGTCGAGACGTCGGCGTTCACCGTCGCCGACACCGCGATCGCCGGCCGCTACGGCGATGCGCTGGTCGCGCTGCGGCACGCGCTCGCGAGCGGCGCCGACCCGGTGCCGCTCGTCGCCGCGATTGCGTCGAAGCTGCGCACGATGGCGCGCGTGGCGGGGGCGCGTGAGTCGAACGCCGCGATCGCCGCACGCCTCGGGATGAAGGATTGGCAGGTCGACCGCGCCCGCCGCGACCTGACCGGGTGGAACGAGACCTCGCTCGGCATGGCCATCCAGGCCGCAGCGCGGGCGGATGCCGAGGTCAAGGGCGCCTCGCGCGACCCCGTGTTCGCGGTCGAACGCCTCGTCACCGTGATCGCGACCCGCGCGCCCTTCGGCGCCTGACGGGCGCCTGGGGCGCCTGGCACTCCCGGGGCGCCTGTGGCACTCGCCACTCCCCGCGGCGCCTGCCGTGATCTCGGCGCCCGCGCGTCTGTGACGGTCGACTGAGCGTTCGCGCTGGCATCCCGGTGAACCACAGCGTCAGCGACGAACCACAGCGCGACGCACTGCGTCTCACCCGCAATGCGGTGGTTCACGCGGCATGCTGTGGCTCACGCGGCATGCTGTGGCTCGCGCGGGATGCTGTGGCTCGCGCGCGACGCGATGGCTCGCCATGCGCACCCCCGTGAACCACAGCGTCAGCGACGAACCACAGCGCGACGCACTGTGTCTCACCGGCAGGGCGGTGGTTCACGCGGCATGCTGTGGCTCGCGCGGCATACTGTGGCTCGCGCGGCATGCCGTGGCTCACACAAGATGCTGTGGCTCACAGGCGACGCGATGGATCGCCATGCGCACCCCGGTGAACCACAGCGTCAGCGACGAGCCACAGCGCGACGCACTGTGTCTCACCCGCAATGCGGTGGTTCACCCGCAATGCTGTGGTTCACGCGCGCTGCGGTGACCCCGCACGCTGCGGTGACCCCCGCACGCGACTGTGGCTCACGCACGACGTGCTGGCGCCGTCCCCGGCGGGGGAACAACGAAGGCCCGCCCCGGAGGGGCGGGCCTTCGTCCGAAACCGGCTCAGAGAGCGGCGACCTGCTTGGCGATCGAGGACTTGCGGTTGGCCGCCTGGTTCTCGTGGATGACGCACTTGCTCACGGCCTTGTCGAGCTTCTTGGTGGTCTTCGCGAGCGACTTCTCAGCGGCGGCCTTGTCGCCGGCGGCGATGGCCTCGCGGGTGCGACGCACCTCGGTCTTCAGCTCGCTCTTGACGGCCTTGTTGCGCTCGCGCGCCTTCTCGTTGGTCTTGTTGCGCTTGATCTGCGACTTGATGTTGGCCACGATGGCTCTTTCGTTCGAGGTTTTCGTTGGATGTGCCGGGGTAGCGGTAGAGGGGCGCCTCCGGCGGCGTGTGAGGTGGGACCCACACGCAAGCCAATCACCGAGTCTATCAGGTGGGCTGTCGCGGCCCGAATCGAGGCGGGCATCGCACTCCCAGGCGGCACATGGCCGCAAATGCGAACGCGGATGCCAGGGTGCGGCATGTTCGTCTCACCGATTCCCGATCGGCATCCCCTCAGACGAAGGAGTCGTCCGTGACCCCGCCTACTCCCGAGATCGTCGCATGACCACCCCGCGGCCAGCCGCCGCACTCGGCGCGACACAGCCGCCCCGCGCCGGAGCGCGCTGGTTCACACTCTTCACGCTGGCGTGGCTCGCACTCTGGACGGCCCAACTCACGCCGCTGCAACTTCTGATCCCGCTGCAGCTGAACACGCCCGACGACGCGGACGGGTGGATCACCGGAGTCGTATCGTCCGGCCTCGTGCTCGCGCTCGGCGGACTCGCGGGCGTCATCGCGGCTCCGCTCGCCGGCGGGATGAGCGACCGCACGCGCGGCGCGTTCGGGCGCCGCAGGCCGTGGGCGCTGGGCGGCGTGGCGCTCGCGGCGCTCTCACTCGTCGGCATCGCGTTCGCGTCCGGGCCGTGGGGCGTCGGCGTCGCCTGGGTCGGGGTGTCTGTCGGGATCGCCGTGGCATCCGCCGCCTTCACCGCTCTCATCGCCGACCAGCTCACCGACCAGCGCGGCGCAGCGTCGGCGGTGATCGCCTCGTCGCAGGCGGTCGGCATCGTCGTGGGCGTCGGCGTGATCGTGCTGCTCGAACTCTCCGTCATCGCGGGGTATCTCGCGCTCGCGGGGTTCGTGCTCGTGTGCGGCGTCGCGGCCGCACTCTGGCTTCCCGACCCACCCGCACCGGCGGCGTCGATGTCGGCCCGCACGGCTCGAACACTCCGCCAGCGGCTCGCCGCCTTCCGCGACCACGACTTCGCGTGGCTGCTTTGGGGCCGACTCATCGTCAACATCGGCAACGCGCTGGGCACCGGTCTGCTGCTGTTCTACCTGCTCTGCGGTCTGCATCGCCCCGCCGGCGCCGCCGAGGACGACCTGCTGTTGCTCATCGTCGTGTACACGGTGTTCGTCGTGCTCGCCTCGATCTGCGCGGGGTGGATCTCGGATCATCGCGGTCACCGCATCACTCTGACGGTGGCCGCCGCGCTGATCCAGGGCCTCGCGTCGCTGCTGATCGCGTTGCTGCCGTCGTTCGAGACGACCCTGGTCGCCGCTGCCCTCCTCGGCGTCGGCTACGGCGCCTACATGTCGGTCGGTCTGGCGCTCGCGACCGACCTGCTGCCCTCGCCCGACGACAACGCCCGAGACCTCGGGGTCGTGAACGTGTCGGCCGCCCTCGGCCAGATGCTCGGCCCGCTGATCGGTGCCGCGCTGGTCGCGGCTGTCGGCGACTTCTGGCTGCTCTTCGCCGTCGGCGGCGTGCTCTCGATCGCCGGTGGCGCCATGACGCTGGCGATCCGCGCGCGGCCGGGGTCAGCGCGCCGCGTCGGCTGAGGCCGTCGCCTCGGCATCCATCGTGGCCAGCGCCACGTCGAGCAGTGCGTTGAACACCCGCGGTCGCATCGCGGTGATCAGATGACTCGTCTTCGGCACGACGATCAACTCGGCGCCGGGCACGAGCGACGCGAAGAGCTTCTCGTTCACACGCAACTGGTCGTACTGACCGTTGATGAACCACGTCGGCACGTCGATGCGGCGCAGGGATGCCAGCAGGTCGAGCACCGACAGGCTTCGGAGCGCCACATCTTGCGCGTCGTATGCGTAACCGCCGGCGCCGAAGTCGGCACGCGTCTCGTTCGGCAGCGTGCGATCGAGGACCCACTCCGAGATCCAGGAGCCGCGGTCAGGCAGTCGATTGAAGCCGCGCGCGAGCGCGCGGTAGGTCGCGAGACCCAGCCCGCGCGGGATCGCGGTGCAGGATGCCGCGATGAAGGCATCCACCGGCGGCTTGTCCTCGCCGCCGACATACGCGGTCGAGACGAGCCCACCCATGGAGTGCGCCGCGAGGAGCACCTGGCCGTTCCGCGCCGCTGCGCGCACAGCATCGTCGATCGTGGCGAGCGCACCGTCGAGCGTGAAGGTCTCGCCCATGCGCGTGCCGTGGCCGGGCAGATCGACGGCGACGGCCGGCACGCCCCGGCTCTCGAGGTGCGCGAGCTGCGCCCGCCACATCGTTGCCGACGTGCGGATGCCGTGCACCATCACCACCGTCGTCGTCACGGTCTCAGCCTAAGCACACGGCCGGGCACCCCGGCGCCTGGACGAACGGCGCGGACTCCGATGAGCCCGCGCCGATCGTCACTGCCAGGGTCGTCGTCAGAACAGCGCCCGCACGCGCACCGCGTCGCTCGTAGATCCCACGGCGACCGTGGGATCGGCGGGCTCGAAGGTCGCCGTGTACGTGTGCACCCCGAGGCTCAGTCGCCCGAGCGTGAAGGACGCGACGCCGCGGCGGACCGGCACGGTCGCGATGACCTTCGTGCCCTCACGGAAGACGACCGAACCCTCGGCGCGCACACCGTCGGCCTGCCGCACGGTGGCAACGAGGGTCGAGGGCAGCAGTCGGTTGATGTGGATCGGCAGGATCGCCGCGAGTCGCGTCGTCGTCGCCACCGCCGGGGGAGCAGTCTTCTCCACCGTCACCGGCACGTGCACGACCGTGCCCGACGCCGGTGCGGTCAGCGTCAACGACGCGGCTCCGGCCGGAGTGCCCGCGGGCAGCGTCACGGTGACGGTCGCCGCACCCGCCGTGACGGGAACCTCACCGAGAGCCGTTCCGGCTGTGCCGCCGAGCGCCACCTTCAGGGTCGTGTTCTGCGGCGCGCCGCGGCTCGTCATGTCGAGCCCGCTCACCTGGAACGTCACCGACTCGCCCGCCTTCACGGTCTGGGGCACGCCCGACACGCTCACCGCCTGCTTGGCGAACGACGGCGCGAGCGGCGAGTTCTCGGCGATGTAGTCCATCCACGCCTCGTAGTCGAGCAGTCCCGTGTCGACGTAGTCCGTCCCCTGCGTGAAGATCCGGAAGTTGTCGCCACCCGACGCGAGGAACGAGAACGTGCCGACGCGGTAGGTCGCCGCGGGGTCGATGGGCTTGCCATCGACCGTCACGGAGGTGATCCGCTGCCCTTCCGGCAACGCGGCGTCGAACGTGTAGCTCACGTTGTCGGAGAGCCCCAGCTGCAGGTACGGCCGCTGCGGAACCGAGCCGTCGGGACCGCGCTGCCACTGCTGCTCGAGCAGGGTCGTGAACTGCGCGCCGGTGAGCGACACGAGCGCCAGCGTGTTGTTGAACGGCAGCACGGCGTTCGCCTGCGAGAACGAGATCGTCCCGTCGGCAAGCCCCGGCACGGCCGTCGCCCCGAACTCGGCCTGTGTGTCCCACAGCTCGGCGCGAAGCCCGCCGGGGTTCGTCACACCGATGACGGCGCCGTTCGGCAGCGACGACAGGCTGTCGCGCAGCATGTTGCCGACGGTGTTTCCGAGCGCCGACTCCGCCGCGCGGTTGTCGCGCGTGCCGCCCGTCCAGACGCCGTTCACGAACGAGCCGCCCGAGTACGCGGTGGTGATGTCGCCCGATACCTCGCCGACGGCGGTGTTGCCGACCTCGGCCGCAGCGGCGAGAGCCTTCTTGACGATGGCATCCACCGCGGCGACCTTGGGGTAGGTCGCGATGAGCTCGGCGGCCGGGGTGGTCGTGCGCTTCACGATCGTCTCGGCGTGGGCCGTGACGGTGCCGTCAGAGCCGTCGAGCGTCAGCGTGATCTTACCGAGGTTCGCACCGTACGATCCGGTCTGCACGACCGGGCGGGTACGGTCGGTGCCCGGGATGGGCGCCGACCATGCGTACTCCTTGTGCGTGTGACCGGTGAAGATCGCGGCGACCCTCGGAGTGGTGTCGTTCACGAGGGCCGCGAACGGGCCACCCGCGGCGAGCTCCTGCTCGAGGGTCGCGCCGTCGGGCGTTCCCGCGCCCGCGCCCTCGTGGTACAGCGCCACCAGCACGTCGGCTTCGCCGTTGCTCGGGTCACCGTCGGTCAGCTGCCCCGCGACGCGGTTCACTGCCGCCACCGGGTCGCCGAAGTCGAGCTCGGTGATGCCGGCGGGCGAGACGAGCGTCGGGGTCTCTTCGGTGACGGCGCCGATGACACCGACCGTGAGCCCGCCCGCATCGAGCAGCTGGTACTCGGGCAGCGCCGGGGTGGTCGTGCCCTTGAGGTACACGTTCGCTCCGAGCTGCGGGTACTTCGAGGCATCCGTCACGCGACCGGCAAGGTCGGCGAAGCCGCGGTCGAATTCGTGGTTGCCGACCGCCGAGGCCTGCAGACCGAGCGTGTTGAGCACGTCGATCGTGGGCTGGTCCTTCGCGACCGACGACGCGAACAGCGATGCGCCGATGTTGTCGCCGGCGGAGAGGAACAGGGTCGGACCGGATGCCGCGGCGCGCTGCTGCTCGATCGTCCCGGCGAACGCGACGGTGTTGCCGTCGATGCGCCCGTGGAAGTCGTTGATGCCGAGCAGCGTCAGCTCGACCGGAGCGGCCTTCGCCGAGAGCCCGACCAGCACCGGGTCGTGGTCGCTCGAGCGGTAGGCATCCGGCGCATAGAACTCGGTGCCGTGGCTGCGGAAGCGGCTGTATTCGAGCGCGACCGACTCGCCGGAGTTGATGTTCCAGATGTCTGCGCCCGTGGCGCGGCTCTTGGCGGCGCCGCTCAGCAGGATGTGATCGAGCGAGCCGGACAGCCCCGAGAAGCTGTACGACGACGTCCCCACGGTGAAGGCCTGCGCCGCATCGACGTAGCCCGCGTCGTAGAGAACCTTCAACGGAGCCTCGTGCGTGTACGAGTTGAAGTCACCCGCGAGCGCGACCGTGTCGACGTCGCCCTGGATCTGCCCCACCCAGTCACGGAGCGCCGTGGCCTGACGCACGCGCGACTCGTTCGAGGCGCCCTGTCCGTCACCGGCGTCGACGTCGCCCGGCCAGGGGCCGGCCGAGCCCTTCGACTTGAAGTGGTTCACGACGAACAGGAACGGGTCACCGCCCGCGGCCGGCGCGAACACCTGCGCGATCGGCTCGCGAGCGTTCTGGAACGCCTCGCCGCTGTCGCTCTGGTCGCCCAGGGCGCGCGACGCGCCGACGCGGTCGACGGATGCCGTGCGGTAGATGATCGCGTTGGTGATGACGTCCTGCTCCGAGGCAGGCGGCAGGTCGGACGACGAGGGCACGAACGACCACGTGCCCGCGCCGGCGGCGGCGTTGAGCGCCGCGACGAGGGTCGAGGTCGCTTCGTCGGGGGTCTCGCCGAGGGCGGCGGAGTTCTCGATCTCCATGAGGCCGACGACGTCGGCACCCAGCGCGTTGATCGCCGCGACGATCTTGTCCTGCTGACGCTTCAGGTCGGCAGCATCCCACGCGCCGCGCTGCGGGCAGCCGTCACGGACCGTGACGCCATCGCCCAGCCGGTCGGTGTACGCGACGCAGGAGGCGTTGTCGGTGCCGAGCGTCGTGAAGTAGTTCAGGACGTTGAACGAGGCGAGGCGGACATCTCCGCCGACCGCGTCGGGCGCCGTCGTGCGCGGGTCGCTGAAGACCACGCCGTCGGTGCCCGTGCCATCGCCCGCAAGCGGCGCCGTCGGGTTCAGCTTCCAGGTGTTGTTGCGGTAGTCGACGATGACCGGTGCGCTGAAGGTGACGGATGCCCCGACGACGATCGGCTCGGTCAGCGAGACATACGCCGGGGTCAGCGCGCTGTTCGCGGCCGACAGGTAGTTGATGCTCGTGCCATCGTCGAGGGTGACGGCCCGCGCGGCGTTGTCGGCGGCGACGGCCGCCGCCTCGGGCGTTCCGGCGGGGGCGACGTCGGTGGGCTGGCGCAGCGGCGTCGTACCCGCCGCGAGTCCGACCTCGCCGTACTGGTTCGTCGAGTACGTGTTCGAGACGGTGAACGCCCCCTGCGGCGCCACGAGCATCGACTCGAGCGACTCACGCTTCGCCGCATCGGCGGGCCAGGCGACCGTCGCGGGGGTCGGGGCGGTCTGCGCGGCGATCTTCACGGCGCCGCCTGCGGCCACGGTGAGCTCGGTCAGTCCGTTGAACTCGGACACGACGCCCGTGACCCGCACGGTGTCGCCCACGGCGACCTCGCCGGTCGCGGTGCGGGCGTAGACGAAGAGGGCATCGGATGCCGCGTGCGCGGCGAGGTCGATCGCGCCACCCGTGCCCGCGGTCTGGATCACGTAGCCGTCGAGACCTCCGGTGGGGTAGCTCGCCGTGACGACGCCTTCGGTCGTGACCGTCTGGCCGACGAGCGGCGATGCCGCGCCGGTGCCCTGGACAGCGGCGATCGCGGTGATCGTCGGAGCCGGCGGGTCAGTCGGATCGACGGGCGGATCGGTGGGATCGACGGGCGGGTCGGTCGGATCTGTGGGATCTGTCGGGGCTGCCGCGAGGCCGGTCGGCGTCGGTGCCCCCGCAATGAAGTCGGCCTTGTTGTCGGCCGTGTTCGCGAATGTCGCCGAGCGTGCGACGCTCGTGCCGTTCGTGGTCGCGGGGGCCGCCGCCGTGCCCGCGAAGTGGGTGGCGCCGCCCCAGCCGACGAAGTCGACCACCTGGTCGAGCGTCACGAGCCCGGTCGCCCCGGAGAGGGCGGTCTGGTTCGAGACCAGGGCGACCTTGCCCTGCGAGCCCGACAGCGCGATCGCGCCTTCGACGTCGGGGGTGAAGCCCGGCAGCGTCGTGTCGGCGCCGGATGCCTCGCCGACGAGCACCTGTCCGCCGGCCGGCACCGTGATGCCGGTGAGCGCGGTCACCTGCCACGACGTGCCGGTGGCTGAGGCGTACTGCACGCTGTAACCGGACAGGTCGACGGGCGCGTTCGACACGTTCGCCAGTTCGATGAAGTCGCGCGCGTAGGCGCCTCCGGTGTTGCCTCCGCCGCCGTAGACCTCCGAGATCACCACAGGGGCGGTCGGGGCGACGGCTGCCTGCGCCACCGACGGCGCAAGGATCACGCTCGCAGCAGCGGTCGCGACGACCGTCGCGACCGCGAGTGCGCGACGCGAACGCCGCCGCTCCAGGGTGAGGGGGAGTGCTGTGGAAACCGGCGGCGCGTCAGTCACGATGTTCTCTCCGAAAGCGGTCCGCGCACGAAGGGGGATTTCGCGCAGACGACGGCCGCCAGATTGAGCATTCTTCGCATCGGGAGCCCGTGGCAAGGGTCAGATCGGTTAACTCTTTCTCACGGGCTGGTTTCTCGGCGTGTTCCACCACGCGGCGCTAGAGTTCGCGGCGGGCCCCGTGGCATCCGCCGTTCACACGCTCGGCGCGCCGGTAGACTTGCCCAGACATGTCACCCCGCGCCCTGAAGCCTCTCGAGCCGTCTGCGACCCCTCCCGAGCTGATCCGCAATTTCTGCATCATCGCCCACATCGACCACGGCAAATCCACGCTGGCCGACCGCATGCTGCAGATCACCGGAGTGGTCAATGACCGCGACATGCGGGCCCAGTACCTCGACCGCATGGACATCGAGCGCGAGCGCGGCATCACGATCAAGTCGCAGGCCGTCCGCATGCCGTGGTCGACCCCTGACGGCACCTACGCGCTCAACATGATCGACACTCCCGGGCACGTCGACTTCACGTACGAGGTCTCGCGCTCGCTCGCGGCGTGCGAGGGAGCGATCTTGCTCGTCGACGCGGCGCAGGGCATCGAGGCGCAGACGCTCGCCAACCTCTACCTCGCGCTCGAGAACGACCTGCAGATCATCCCCGTGCTGAACAAGATCGACCTGCCGGCGGCCGATCCGGAGAAGTACGCGGCCGAGCTCGCGAACCTCATCGGCGGCAAGCCGGAAGACGTGTTGCGCGTGAGCGGCAAGACCGGCGTGGGCGTCGAGGAACTGCTCGATCTCATCGTCGAGAAGATCCCCGCCCCGACCGGCGACGCCACGGCCCCCGCCCGCGCGATGATCTTCGACTCGGTGTACGACGCGTACCGCGGCGTCGTCACGTACGTGCGCATGATCGACGGCAAGCTCGAACCGCGCGAGCGCATCCAGATGATGTCGACGCGCGCGACCCACGAGCTCATCGAGATCGGGGTCTCGAGCCCCGAGCCCGTGCCGTCGCGGGGTCTCGGCGTCGGTGAGGTGGGCTACCTCATCACGGGCGTGAAGGACGTACGCCAGTCGAAGGTCGGCGACACGATCACGAACCACCGCAAGCCCGCAGCCGAGGCGCTGCCCGGCTACACCGACCCGAAGCCGATGGTCTTCTCGGGTATCTACCCGATCGATGGCAGCGACTACGCCGACCTCCGCGAGGCGCTCGACAAGTTGAAGCTGTCGGATGCCTCGCTGCAGTATGAGCCCGAGACCTCCGTCGCCCTCGGCTTCGGCTTCCGCTGCGGCTTCTTGGGCCTCCTGCACCTCGAGATCATCACCGAGCGACTGAGCCGCGAGTTCGACCTCGACCTCATCACGACGGCCCCGTCGGTGACGTACACGGTGTCGACCGATACGGGCGAGACCGTCGTCGTGACGAATCCCAGTGAGTATCCGGACGGCCGCGTGGCATCCGTGTCGGAGCCGGTCGTCAAGGTCGGCATCCTCCTGCCGAAGGACTATGTCGGCACCGTCATGGAACTCTGCCAGCAGCGCCGCGGGACGCTCCTCGGCATGGACTACCTCAGCGAAGACCGCGTCGAGCTGCGCTACAACATGCCGCTCGGCGAGATCGTGTTCGACTTCTTCGACCAGCTGAAGTCGAAGACGCAGGGCTACGCCAGCCTCGACTACGAACCCGCCGGATCGCAGGTCGCCGATCTCGTCAAGGTCGACATCCTGCTGCAGGGCGAGAAGGTGGATGCCTTCAGCTCGATCGTCCACCGAGAGAAGGCCTACGCCTACGGGACCCTCATGACCGAGCGGCTGCGCAAGCTCATTCCGCGCCAGCAGTTCGAGGTGCCCATCCAGGCGGCCATCGGCGCGCGCATCATCGCCCGCGAGAACATCCGCGCGATCCGCAAGGACGTCCTCGCCAAGTGCTACGGCGGTGACATCACCCGCAAGCGCAAGCTGCTCGAGAAGCAGAAAGAGGGCAAGAAGCGCATGAAGATGGTGGGTCGCGTCGAGGTGCCGCAGGAGGCGTTCATCGCGGCGCTGTCCGGAGACGTCGAGACGAAGAAGTAGCGCGGCGCCGGCTCAGTCGAGCAGATGCCGCAGGTAGCGCTGCGGCGAGGCGAGGTACGCGCGCCAGTGGTGGACGAGCTCGAGGTCTTCCCACGTCGACTCGCGCACGCCCCACTCGCCGAACTCGAGGATGCGCGCCCCCGGCAACGACGCGAGCACGGGCGAATGGGTCGCGCACAGCACCTGCCCTCCGCCGTCGACGATGTGCTGCAGGGTCGTCAGCAGGGTCAGGGTCGACGAGAACGACAGGGCCGCTTCCGGCTCGTCGAGGCAGTAGAACCCCGGTCTGTTGAAACGGGTGTCGAGGATCGCCAGGAACGACTCGCCGTGGCTCATCTCGTGGAACACCGGCTCGGGGCCCGCTCCGGGGTTGTCTTCGAGGTAGGTGTAGAACGAGTGCATCGTCTCGGCGCGCAGGAAGAACCCCCACCGGCTCGCCCCGACGCCGCGCTGGATGGTCAGCCAGTCGGACAGCGGCGATTCGCTGCGCCGCGTCGTGTGGCGGGCCTGATTCGATCCGCCTTCTGGCGAGAAGCCGTAGGCCAGAGCGATGCCCTCTAGCACCGTGGACTTGCCCGACCCGTTCTCGCCCACGAGGAACGTCACGCCGTCGCCGAGCGCGATGCCGTCGTTCAGCGCCTGTGCGACCGCCGGCACCGTGAGCGGCCATCGGTCGGCCTCGGGCTGCGCGTCCGCCGCGCGGCGCACGGCGACGACGGGCGGCTGATCGAAGGGGCTGCGCGACACCCCGGGATCTTCGCACGCACGAGCGACATCGCGCGACTCGCCTGACCTCGTCGCCGATGCCCGCTCGGTAGGCTGGATGCCATGCGCCGCGGGAACTTCCAGGAAGACACCGTCGACTACGCGGCAGTGGGGGCCACCCACGCCCACGACCTCATGACCTATCCGCCCGAGCGCAGCGTGCCGGCCGAGGCGTCCTGGCGGCTCGGCAGCGGCGAGGCGCGGTTTGCCTCGTCGGCCGATTCGCTCCTGTCGTGGAGCGCACTGCGCGGTGCGGGGCTCGAGATCGCCGACGTGCGACCGGCCGCGGGGCCCATGTATTCGGGCGTGGGGTTCGATGCCGAGGGGGCTCCGGTCGCCCCGAGCCGCCTCGAGTCCGAGCAGCGCTTCGACGCCGACGGCACGCCCTACGTCGCCGCGGGCACGACGGTGCGGGTGCACGGCCGCGTCAAAGGGATGAACGCCGACGCTGAGCTGCGCGTCATCTCGGCCATCGAAGAGCCGCGCCGTGTCGGGTTCACTCTCGGCACGGTCGGCGGGTCGGTCGTCAGCGGCGAGGAGTCCTTCACGATCGAGTGGGACGACTCTGACGAGGTCCGCTTCGTCGTGCGCGCCTTCGACCGCCCGACGGCCCTCCTCTATCGCCTGCTGCCGCCCCTCGTGAAGCGCCGCCGCCGCGAGCTCTTCCAGGGCTACCTGCGCGCGATCTCGCCGCTGTTCGCGTCACCGTCCTGATGGGGTCGGCCCTCCCGATCGGCGACCCGGCCCCGACCGACGGCGCGCTTCCGGCAGACGTCACGATCGATCCTGCGCGCGACTTCGGCGTCTACCTGCACGTGCCGTTCTGCCGCGTGCGCTGTGGCTACTGCGACTTCAACACGTATACCGCGACCGAGCTGCGCGGTGCACGGCAAGACGCCTACGCCGACGAGGTGCTGCGCGAGATCGCGCTCTCGCGCGACGTGCTGGCGGCGCGCGGAGCCCTGCGCCCGGCGCAGACGGTCTTCTTCGGCGGCGGCACGCCGACGCTGCTGCCCGGCGGTGACCTGGCGCGCATGCTCGACGGCATCCGTTCGACGTTCGGCCTCGCGCCCGGCGCCGAGGTCACCGTCGAGGCCAATCCCGACACGGTGACCCCCGGGCTGGCCGCAGAGTTGGCGGATGCCGGCGTCACGCGCCTCTCGATCGGCATGCAGTCGGCCGTGCCGCACGTGCTCGCCGCGCTCGACCGCACGCACGACCCCGCGAACGTCGCCACCGCGGTCGCCGCCGCGCGCGGGGCCGGGCTCGACGTGAGCGTCGACCTCATCTATGGCGCGCCGGGGGAGTCGCTCGCCGACTGGGAGGCATCTGTTCGCACGGCGATCGCGCTCGGTCCCGACCACATCTCGGCCTATGCCCTGATCGTCGAAGAGGGCACCCAGCTCGCGCGGCAGATCCGGCGTGGTGAGGTTCCCGAGCCCGACGACGATCTGCAGGCCGATATGTACGAGCTGGTCGACGACCTGCTCGCGGCTGCCGGGTTCGACTGGTACGAGGTGTCGAACTGGGCGACCGCTGTCGAGCATCGCTCGCGCCACAACCTCGCGTACTGGCGCGGCACCGACTGGTGGGGCTACGGACCGGGCGCGCACAGCCACGTCGACGGCCTGCGCTGGTGGAACGTCAAGCACCCGGCCGCCTACGCTCAGCGCCTGTCGCTCGGCGAGTCGCCGGCGGCCGCGCGAGAGCGCCCGGATGCCGCGGCGCGGCGCCTCGAAGACGTGCTGCTCCGATCGCGCATCGCCGAGGGCATCGCCGTCGCGGAGCTCGAGGGCGAGGGGCGGCACGCCGTGGCATCCCTCATCGCCGACGGTCTGATCGACGGCGTTGCCGCCGTCCGCGGACGCGTGGTCCTGACCCGCCGCGGGAGGCTGCTGGCCGATGCCGTGGTGCGCGCGCTCACGGAATGATGACCGCGCACCAGACGGCCTAGCCGAGAGAGTCGAGGGCGGCTCCGCGCGGCAGCGACTGCGAGCGGACCACGCCGTCGAAGATCTGCACCACGCGGTCCGCGCCGAAGCGGGGCCAGCCGGGGTCGCCGCTGCGCGCAAAGCGCACCCAGGTGCCGTGCATGGCATCGGCCAGCTCCTGCGGCGGGTTGTCGCCGATCAGCGGCGCGGCAGACGCCGTGCGCACACCGTCGAAGACGAAGGCGATCTCGACAGCATGCGCTGCCCACAGCTCGCGCACGGGTGAGCGCCACGCGAACTCGTACACGTACGTCGGCGAGGTCGGGGCGGTGCGCGCCTGCGCGACCCGAATGGCCGGCGCGCGCAACAGGCGGTCGGTCACGATCTGCCCCAGCACCTCGCCCGGCGCTGCACCCGGCAGCGCCGCGCGATAGGCGCGCACGACGCTGCCGCGGAGCTTCATCGCGACGCGGGCCAGCAGCAGCTTGGTGGGCGAGATCGCTGCCAGCTCGGCCGGCGTGAGCCACAGCCGGTACTCGTCGGTGTTCGTGCCGACGATCAGCGGAATCGTGACGTCACGCAGGCCCTCGTGGGGTGAGACGGGCAGTGAATCCGGGTCGACGGCCAGCGCGTATCCCGGCGTGCTCGACAGGGCCGTCGCGCCCGCGGCGATCCGGCGGCGCGCATCGAGAAGCTGTCGCGGCGTGACGGCGGCGAAGGCATCCCGTGTCGCGGCGATTCCCAGTTCTTTCGCGAGCGCGCGCGTGACACGTGCGGCGCGCTGTGGAGTGGATGCCTCAAGGGGCCCCGACTGGATGATCGCAGCGCTCGGGATGCTCGCGGTGTCGGGGCGACACAGCAGCGCCGCCACGAGCGCGCCGCCGGCGGATTCGCCGAAGATCGTGATGCGATCGGGGTCGCCGCCGAACGCCGCGATCTCGCGCTGCACCCAGCGCAGCCCCGCCGCGGCGTCGGCGAGTCCCAGATTGCGCGGTGCGCCGTCCAGCACGGAGAAGCCCTCCGCCCCGACGCGATGACCCACCGACACGAAGACGATGCCGTCCCGCGCGAAGGCCGTGCCGTCGTAGCCGGGGAGGGCGGGCGTGCCGCGCTCGAGCGCGCCGCCATGGAACCAGACCATGACCGGCCGGCCGTTCGCCGGTGGCGGCCCCGCCGGCATCCACACGTTCACGGTCAGGATGTCGTCGCCCGGGATCTCCACGCTCCCCAGCAGCACACCGAGGTCGCCCGAGTAGGGGTCTTGCGGCGCGGTGGGGCCGAAGGCCGAGGCATCCCGCACCCCCTCCCACGCGGGCACCTGCTGCGGCAGATCGAAGCGGCGCTCACCGAACGGCGGCAGCGCGTAGGGGATGCCGAGGTAGCGCGCGATCCCGTCAGCCTGAATGCCGATCACCGCGCCGGTCGAGGTCGTGATCGTCGGTGAGGGAATGGCATCGGCGCGCATACGGCTCATCGTAGGGCGCCGCGGTAAGATTGGCACTCGACGGTTCGGAGTGCCAGAGCTCCGACGGGAGGAGGGGTGATGGTCTCGGAACGCGGCCTGCAGGTCCTCCGCGCGATCGTGCAGGACTACGTCGACACGAACGAGCCCGTCGGCAGCAAGACGATCGTCGATCGGCACGCCTTCGGCGTCTCGGCGGCGACGATCCGCAACGACATGGCGCTGCTCGAAGACGAAGAGCTCATCGTCGCCCCGCACACCTCGTCGGGTCGTGTGCCGACCGACAAGGGCTACCGGGTGTTCGTCGATCACCTCGCACAGCTGCGCCCGCTCTCGACCGCCCAGCGCGCAGCGATCTCGACGTTCCTGAGCGACCCGGTCGACCTCGACGACCTGCTGATGCGCACCGTGCGAGCGCTCACGCAGCTCACGGGCCAGGTCGCGATCGTGCAGTACCCCTCCTTCGCACGTGCGAGTGTGTCGCACGTCGAGTTCGTGCAGCTCGGCGGCGCTCGCGTCGTCGTGATCGTCGTGACCGACACGGGCCGCGTATCGCAGCGTGTGCTGCTGCTGCAGCACGAACTCTCCGACGAGGACGGCGTGCGGGTCAAGCGCGCCGTGTCAGAGCTCGTCACGGGGCGGCCCGTCGGCGAGGCGGCGCAGGCGATCGCCGACTTGTTGGCGTCGGATGCCTCCGGTGCCGCCGCCGCGGGGCTCTCCGGCCCCGTGCTGAGCCCGCCCGCGACCGACGCGGTGCGGACGATCGCGCGCGTCGTGGCGGAAGAGCTCGACGAGTTCCGCCAGGACCGCCTCGTCATGGCGGGCAGCGCGACCCTCGCGCGTCGCGAAGGCGACTTCCGCGGCAGCATCTCGCCGCTGTTGGATGCCATCGAAGAACAGGTGACGCTCTTGCGCCTGATGGGCGAGATGGTGGCCGACGACCAGGGCCTCGCCGCCAGCATCGGTCGCGAGAATGCGTCCTTCGGGCTCGCCGAGGCATCCGTCGTCACCGGCGACTACGACGCAGCCGGTGCGCGGGCGCGCATCGGACTGCTGGGCCCGACCCGCATGGATTACCCCACGAACCTCGCGACGGTCCGCGCCGTCGCGCACTATCTGAGCAGGCTCCTCGACGAGGACGACTCGTCGCGCTGAGCTTCGCTCGCTCGACTCTCACCGCGCCCGGACGGGCAGGAAAGGCGATTGTGGCCGACCACTACGAAGTACTGGGCGTCTCGCGCGAGGCGACCCCCGACGAGATCAAGAAGGCGTACCGCCGTCTCGCCCGCGAACTGCACCCCGATGTGAACCCCGGCGAAGAGGCATCCGAGCGCTTCAAGCTCGTCACCCACGCCTATGACGTGCTGAGCGACCCCGAGCAGCGGCAGCGCTACGACATGGGCGGCGACGGATCGCCGTTCGGCGGCGGGGGCGCCAACTTCGGCGGCTTCAGCGACATCTTCGAGACCTTCTTCGGCGGGGGCGGCGGGGGGCGCGCCGGGCGTCCGCGCTCGCGCCGCGAGCGGGGGCAGGATGCGCTCGTCCGCGTGACGCTCGACCTGAAGGACGTCGTGTTCGGCACCCACCGCGACCTCGAGGTCGACACGGCTGTGCTCTGCGAGACCTGCGAGGGCTCGTGCTGCCAGCCCGGCACCCAGCCCGTGACGTGCGACATCTGCCACGGCTCGGGTCAGGTGCAGCGCACGGTGCGCAGCCTGCTCGGCAACGTCGTCACCTCGCAGCCCTGCACGACCTGCCAGGGCTACGGCACGACGATTCCGTACCCGTGCGCGAGCTGCCAGGGACAGGGGCGCGTACGCGCGCGCCGCACCGTGTCGGTCGACATCCCCGCCGGCGTCGAGACGGGTCTGCGCCTGCAGCTGCCCGGGTCGGGCGAGGTGGGGCCCGCGGGCGGCCCGAACGGCGACCTCTACCTCGAGGTCACCGTCGCGCACGACGACGTCTTCAGCCGCGACGGCGACGACCTGCTCGCGACCCTCGAGGTGTCGATGCCCGATGCCATCCTGGGCACGAACACCTCGATCACCTCGCTCGACGGCGCGGTCGACCTCGAGGTGCGCGCCGGCGTGCAGTCGGGCGACGTGCTGACCATCAAGGGGCGCGGCATCACGCCGCTGCGCGGTGGCAACCGCGGCGATCTGCGGGTCGGCGTGCAGGTCGTGACGCCGACGAAGCTGGATGCCCGCTCGCGCGCCCTCATCGAGGATTTCGCCAAGAAGACGAAGGCGCCCGCACCGCAGCTCGCGCAGTTCCATCAGGGGCTGTTCTCGAAGCTGCGCGACAGGTTCCGCGGCTGAGATGGCGCTGCACTTCCTCGCCGACGACGAGGCGACGAGCGATGAGGTCGCTCGCGCGGTCGTCGGCGACGTCGTCGCGCTGACCGGTGCGGAAGCACACCACGCCGCGGTCGTCCGTCGTGTGCGGGCGGGCGAGCAGGTCACGGTGGGGGATGGCCGCGGCGTCTGGCTGACAGGTGAGGTCGAGGATGCCGCGCCGAAGCGCGTCACGGTGCGTGTCGACGGACGGCGCGAGTTCCCTGCGGCCGCGCCGCGACTGGTTCTCGTGCAGGCTCTGGCCAAGGGCGATCGCGACGAGCTGGCGATCCAGGCGGCGACCGAGCTCGGCGCCGACGAGATCGTGCCGTGGCAGGCATCCCGCAGCGTGTCGCGATGGGATTCCGCCAAGGCCGCCAAGGGCGTCGCGCGCTGGCAGCAGATCGTGCGCGAGGCCGCGAAGCAGGCGCACCGTGCCTGGGTGCCCACCGTGGGCGAGCCCGTGTCGACGAAACAGCTGGCGGCGCGGTCGGGCGCGCGGCTGCTGGTGCTCGAGCCCACGGCATCCATCGGCCTGTCGTCGCTCGCGGGAGAGCCCGGCGACGCCCGCGATCTCGTCCTGATCGTCGGCCCCGAGGGCGGAATCGCGCCCGACGAGCTCGACGCGCTCACCACGGTCGGCGCGACCCTCGTGCGTCTCGGCGACACGGTGCTGCGCACCTCGACCGCCGGCCCCGCCGCCCTCGCCCTGCTGAACGCCCGCCTCGGCCGCTGGTAGCCGCCCCGTTCCGGTGAGACCCGCCCCAGGCGCCGAGACCCGGCGAGATCTGGGCGGGTTTCGGCGTCTCGACCGGGTTTCACCGGGGGCGACCCCTCGACAAGTTCGGGGAACGGCGGGCCGGACGCGGCTCGCCGTAGACTGGGAGGCATGAGCGAGCCGTCGATCTTCACCCGAATCCTCGAGGGCGAGATCCCCTCCGAGATCATCGCCGAGACCGACAATGTCTTCGCCATCCGCGACATCGCGCCGCAGGCGCCCGTGCACCTGCTCGTCATCCCGAAGACGCCGGAGTATCGGAACGTCGTCGAGCTCGCCGCCGGCGATCCCGCACTGCTCACCGAGATGATCGGGCTCGCGAACTCGCTGGCTGCCGAGCACGCCGACGGTGACTTCCGCCTCATCTTCAACACGGGCGCAGGCGCGGGTCAGACGGTCTTCCACGTGCACGCGCACGTGCTTGCCGGCGGTCTGGCCGAAGGGAGCCTCGGTGGCTGACAGCGCCGAGCCCACCCCCGACGAGCCCGTCGTCGAGCGGATCTACGCCGACGGCGTCGCCATGGTCCAGCTGCTGGGCCCGCAAGACCGCCTGCTCCGCGTCGTCGAGCGCGAGCACCGCGACGTGCAGGTGCATGTACGCGGCAACGAGATCACCCTGAGCGGCGCACCGGATGCCGTGGCCCGCGCCCACGCGCTCGTCGACGAGCTCATCGCGATGTCGCGCAGCGGCCAGGGTCTGGACCCTGCCGATGTGGCGACGAGCGATCGCATCCTGCGTGCCGAGACCGAGCAGCGTCCGTCCGACGTGCTCGGCGGCGAAGCGATCCTTTCGTCGCGGGGGCGGGTCATCCGCCCGAAGACGCTCGGGCAGAAGGCCTACGTCGACGCGATCGACGAGAACACCATCACGTTCGGCATCGGCCCCGCCGGCACCGGCAAGACGTATCTCGCCATGGCGAAGGCCGTGCAGGCGCTGCAGCGCAAAGAGGTCAGTCGCATCATCCTCAGCCGCCCGGCGATCGAGGCGGGGGAGCGGCTCGGCTTCCTGCCGGGCACACTGAACGACAAGATCGACCCCTACCTGCGACCGCTCTACGACGCGCTCAACGAGATGATGGATCCCGAGCTCGTGCCCAAGCTCATGGCATCCGGCACCATCGAAGTCGCGCCCCTGGCGTATATGCGGGGACGGACCCTCAACGACTCGTTCGTCGTGCTCGACGAGGCGCAGAACACGACGCCCGAGCAGATGAAGATGTTCCTCACCCGGCTGGGGTTCGGCACGCGCATGGTGGTGACGGGCGACATCACGCAGGTCGACCTGCCCGCGGGCGCCTCGGGCCTGCGCCTGGTGACCCGGGTGCTGAGCGACATCGACGACATCGCGTTCAGCTACCTCACGAGCGACGACGTGGTGCGCCACACTCTCGTCGGGCGCATTGTGGATGCCTACACCGAATACGACGAGCAGCGCATCGCCGCGCGGCACGAGCGCGACGAGGCATCCGCCTTCATCGCCGCACGCGAGGCCGCGAGCGGCGGCGCGGGCGGCGCGAACCGCGCGCAGCGTCGCGGTCAGCAGTCCCGCCCCGGCGGACCCCGAGACAACCACCCCAAGCGAGGCCTGTCATGACGATCGAGATCACCAACGAGTCGGGGATCGACATCGATGAGACGGTGCTGCTGCGCCTCACCGAGCACAACCTCGCCGAGCTCAACGTGAGCCCGGATGCCGACCTCGCGATCCTTCTCGTCGACGAGGGCGCCATGGAGGCACTGCACGTGCAGTGGATGGATGAGCCCGGCCCGACCGATGTGCTGAGCTTCCCGATGGACGAACTGCGCCCCGGTACGCAGGAAGAGCCCACTCCCGCCGGCCTGCTCGGCGACATCGTGCTGTGCCCGCAGGTCGCCGAGACGCAGGCGGCGGCAGCGAAGCATTCGACGGTGGACGAGCTGATCCTGCTCACGACACACGGCACGCTCCACCTGCTCGGCTTCGACCACGCCGAGCCCGAGGAAGAGAAGGAGATGTTCGGCCTGCAGCGCGATCTGATCGCGGCGTTCCACAGCTCCGAGCGACGACGACGGTCATGACCGCCGCCCTTCTTCTGGTTGCGGCGGTCCTTCTCGTCGCGCTCGGCGGCCTGATGGCCGCGCTCGACGCGGCTCTCGGCGTGACCTCGCGCGCCGACCTCGTCGACCTGTCCGCCAGCGGGCGGAACGGCCCCGCGCTCTCGCGCATCGCCGCCGATCCCGAGGCGCACGCGAACGCCGTGGTGTTCATCCGCATCCTCACCGAGACGACGGCGGCCGTGCTCGTGACGGCCGCGTTCACGATCCTGTTCGACAGCATCTGGTGGGCGATGCTCGCCGCCGCGATCCTGATGACCGCCGTCTCGTTCGTGCTGGTCGGTGCCAGCCCGCGCGCCGTCGGGCGCCAGCACGCGCGCGGACTCCTGCGGGCCTGCGCCCCGATCGTCCGCGGCGCGCGCATCTTCCTCGGCCCGCTCGCGCACCTGCTGGTAGTGCTCGGCAATCGCGTGACGCCGGGAGTGCAGCGGGGCACCTCGTTCGCGAGCGAAGAGCAGCTGCTGTCGATGGTCGACGAGGCCGCCTCGCAAGACCTCATCGAAGAGGATGACCGTGAGCTCATCCACTCGGTCTTCGACTTCACCGACACGTTCGTCCGCGCCGTCATGGTGCCGCGCACCGACATGGTGACGATGGATGCCTCGGCCACCACCCAAGAGGCCATGCAGCTCTTTCTCGACAAGGGCGTTTCGCGGGTGCCGGTCGCCGACGCCGACGACATCACCGGGGTCGTCTACTTGAAGGACCTCGTGCAGTTCGCGTTCCGCGACGAGTCGGCCTGGCGCGACGCGCCCGTGGCGCAGATCGCGCGGCCGGCGGTGTTCGTCCCCGAGTCGATGAAGGCTGAGACCCTGCTGCAGCAGATGAAGAGGGATGCCGTGCACGTCTGCCTCGTCGTCGACGAGTACGGCGGCGTCGCGGGCCTGGTGACCCTCGAAGACCTCATCGAAGAGCTCGTCGGTGAGATCGCCGACGAGTACGACCCGCGCGCGTCCGAGGTCGTCGACCTCGGCGACGGACGCTATCGCGTCAGCGCGCGCCTCGGGCTGGACGAGGTGGGCGAGCTCTTCGGCATCGACCTCGAAGACGAGGACGTCGACTCGATCGGCGGCCTGCTCGGCAAGATGCTCGAGCGCGTGCCGCAGCCCGGTGCCATGGCCGAGTACGGCGGCCTCATCATGACCGGCGGCACCTCGCGCGGCCGCGGGCGGGGCCTCGCCACCGTGTTCGTCGAGGCATCCGACGCGCTCGAGGCGGCGGATGCCGCGTTCGGCGGCCGCGCGCCGCGCACGGGTGCCGTCCCCGTTCAGAAGGTCCCCACGCAGAAAGTCTCCGCGCAGAAAGGCGACGCCTCATGACCGAGTCGAGATCCGGATTCGTGACGTTCGTGGGGCGCCCCAACGTCGGCAAATCCACGCTGACGAACGCTCTCGTCGGTGAGAAGGTCGCCATCACCAGCGACAAGCCGCAGACGACGCGCCGCGCGATCCGGGGCATCCTGAACCGCCCCGCAGGGCAGCTGATCATCGTCGACACGCCCGGCATCCACAAGCCCCGCACCCTGTTGGGCCAGCGCCTGAACGACCTCGTCGAGCAGGTGCTGGGCGACGTCGACGCGATCTGCTTCCTGGTGCCGGCGACCGAGAAGGTCGGGCCGGGCGACCGTCGCATCGCGGCCTCGCTCGACGGCTACGGCCGCGCGAAGAAGGTCGCGATCGTCACGAAGACCGACATCGCCGGGCGCGACCAGATCACCGAGCGATTGCTCGAGGTCGACAGCCTGCGCGAGGACTGGGCCGCCGTCATCCCGCTCTCTGCGCTCGCGTCTGACGATGCCGACGAGCACCGCCAGCTCGACGTCCTCGCCGACGAGCTGCTGGCGCTCATGCCCGTGGGCCCGCCGCTCTACGAGGAGGGCGTCGTCACCGACGAATCCCTCGAAGACCGCATCGCCGAGATCATCCGCGAAGCCGCGCTCGAGGGCGTGCGCGACGAGCTGCCGCACTCCATCGCCGTGACCATCGAAGACATCGCAGAGCGCGACACCGGCTCGATGACCGACATCCACGCGAACCTCGTCGTCGAGCGCGACAGCCAGAAGGCGATCATCATCGGGCACAAGGGCTCGCGCCTGCGCGACGTCGGCGCCCGCGCGCGCGCCCAGATCGAGCCGCTCGTCGGCACGAACGTGTTCCTGAAGCTGCACGTGCGCGTCGCGAAAGAGTGGCAGCGCGACCCGAAGCAGCTCGGGCGCCTCGGCTTCTGACCCCGCCGCGCCGACGCGTCAGGCCAGCAGCGCGAGCTTGCCGCCCGGATGCCCCGTGGCAAGGAGTTCGTGCGCCGCAGGCGCGTCGGCCAGAGCGAAGGTCTGCGCCACGGGCACCTCGAGCCGCCCAGCCTCGGCGCGGGCGATGAGCTCGGGGCGGACCGCGGCGCGGAACCGGGCGCTCTCGGGCACGGCACCGGCGATCCACCGGATGCCCTCGGCCTGGGCGCGATCGCGGTCGACGATCGTCACGATGCGGCTGCGATCGGCGACGAGCGCGAGCGAGGCATCCAGCGCTTCGGCCGTGCCGATCGCGTCGAGCGCCGCAACGATCGGGGTGTCGCCGGCCGCCTCACGCAGCCGATCAAGCAGGCCCTCGCCGTAGGCGACCGGCGTGCCACCGCACGCACGCACGCGATCGAACGAGGACGGTGACGCCGTACCGATCACGCGGATGCCCCGGGCGGCGGCCTGCTGCAGCACGCTCACGCCGACCGCTCCCGATGCCCCGTGCAGCACGATCAGCTCTCCCGGCGCCGCAGCGGTGACCGACAGCATCTCGGCGGCCGTGGTCCCGACCAGCAGCAGGTTGGCGGCCTCGGGATGGGTCAGCGTCGACGGCTTGTGCAACACCAGCGTGGCATCCACCGTCAGTTCCGTCGCGTAGCCGCCCTGCACGCGGAAGGCCACGACCCCGTCGCCGACGGCGACGGCCCCCGACGCGATCGTAGTGTCGGGCCCGACGGCGGTGATCTCACCCGAGACCTCGTAGCCGATCGCGACCGGCCAGGACTGCCCGTTCTCCCGGGCGACGTGCTTCGCGTCGGCGGGATTGACCCCGGCGGCGATGACGCGGATCGTGACTTCTCCGGGGACCGGAGCAGCGATGTCGACGTCGACGAACTCCCAGTTCGACGGCGATCCAGGGCGGCGGGCGATCCAGTGCTGAGCCATGTCAGCACCCTAACGCGCGTGTCGCCCCTCGCGGCGGGTGTACTCTGTCTCCATGCGTGCGGGCTGGATGCTCCTTCTTAGTCGCCGCGACGAGACCTCGTAACCCAGGGCCTCCCTCGTCGCGGAGCTTGTCGTTGGCCCGCAACACCAGACGAGACAGAAGCGACCACCATGAAGAACACCCAGAAGACCTCCGGCATGCCGGTGCACAAGTACCGCCCGTACCACGAGCAGCTCCGCGTGGACCTGCCCGACCGCACCTGGCCCGATGCCCGCATCACGCAGGCGCCGCGGTGGTGCGCCGTCGACCTGCGCGACGGCAACCAGGCCCTCATCGATCCGATGAGCCCCGAGCGCAAGCGCGTGATGTTCCAGCTGCTCGTCGACATGGGCTACAAGGAGATCGAGGTGGGGTTCCCCTCGGCATCCCAGACCGACTTCGACTTCGTCCGGCAGCTGATCGAAGAGAATCTGATCCCCGACGACGTCACCATCCAGGTGCTGACGCAGGCGCGCGAGCACCTGATCGAGCGCACGTACGAGGCGATCGCGGGCGCGAAGCAGGCGATCGTGCACCTGTACAACTCGACCAGCGTGCTGCAGCGCGAGGTCGTGTTCCGCACCGACAAGCAGGGCATCATCGACATCGCCCTCGAGGGCGCGCGGCTGTGCCGCGAGTTCGAGAAGCGCATCCCCGAGACGCAGGTGTACTACGAGTACTCGCCCGAGTCGTACACCGGCACCGAGCTCGAGTTCGCCGTCGAGGTCTGCAACCGGGTGATCGAGATCTTCGAGCCGACGCCCGACCGCAAGGTGATCATCAACCTGCCGGCGACCGTCGAGATGGCCACGCCCAACGTCTACGCCGACTCGATCGAGTGGATGGGCCGCCACCTCGCGCACCGCGAGAACGTCATCATCTCGCTGCACCCGCACAACGACCGCGGCACCGCGATCGCCGCGGCGGAGCTCGGCTACATGGCCGGCGCCGACCGCATCGAGGGATGCCTCTTCGGCAACGGCGAGCGCACCGGCAACGTCGACCTGGTCGCCCTCGGCGTCAACCTGTTCACGCAGGGCATCGACCCGCAGATCGACTTCAGCGACATCGACGGCGTCAAGCGCACCGCCGAATACTGCAACCAGCTGCCCGTGCCCGAGCGCAGCCCCTGGGCGGGCGACCTCGTGTTCACGGCGTTCAGCGGTTCGCACCAGGACGCCATCAAGAAGGGCTTCGAAGCGATGGATGCCACGGCGCAGGCCGCCGGCGTCACCGTCGACGAGGTGCTGTGGGCCGTGCCGTACCTGCCGATCGACCCGAAGGATCTGGGTCGCTCGTACGAGGCCGTCATCCGGGTCAACTCCCAGTCGGGCAAGGGCGGCGTCGCCTACCTGCTGAAGACCGACCACGCGATCGATCTGCCGCGCAAGCTGCAGATCGAGTTCTCGGGCGTCGTGCAGGCCAAGACGGATGCCGAGGGCGGCGAAGTCTCGAGCGACCAGATCTGGGACATCTTCACCGACGAGTACCTGCCGGCCGCCGACGCGGACGCCAAGTGGGGCCGCTTCGAGCTGCTCTCGACCCGCACGCAGAGCGACATGTCGGGCGAGGTGACCCTCGAGGTCACCCTGCGCGACGGCGACCGGTCGATCGCGACGCGCGGCGTGGGCAACGGCCCCGTGTCGGCGTTCCTCGAGGTCGTGCGCGAGCAGGGCTTCGATATCACGCTGTACGACTACGTCGAGCACACGCTGGCAGCCGGCGGCGACGCGCAGGCCGCGTCGTACGTCGAGCTGCAGGTCGACGGCGAGCGGCTGTGGGGCGTCGGCATCGACGGCGACATCTCTACGGCATCCCTCAAGGCGATCGTCTCGGGCGTCAACCGCGCGATCCGCACCCGCGAGCGCTCCAGCGCCCTCGCGGCCGTCTGACGCCGCGGCGCGCAGCGGCCGCGGCCGCGCGCGCTGCGCCGACCGATTTTCGCTGAGACCGCCTCTGCACGCCGAGACCCCGCAAATGTTTGCGGGGTCTCGGCGCGCAGAGCGGGTCTCATCGGCAGGATGAGTTTCCACAGGCCGGGGACTGGGGGAGTTGTCCACGGATGTGGGTGCCGGGTGTCGGCGCGGGCCCGGGATGGTGTGAGGTGGGGGCGTGACACTCCTGACGCCGGACGACGTGGTCGAATGCCCCGTTGCGCTGATCCTGGCATCCGATTCACCGCACGCTGACCGCGCGGCGCGCTCTGGTGCACTTGTCCGCCTGACGCGGGGTGTGTATGCCGAGGCGGCAGCCTATCGCGCCCTCCCGCCGTGGAGTCGTTATCTCGTACGCGTGCATGCCGTCGCCCTGGCCTGGCCGGACGCGATCTTCGTGCTCGAATCTGCCGCAGTGCTGAGGGGTCTCCCGATCTTCGGGGAGCCAAGAGACGTGCACGTGCTGGTCGCAGCGCCGAAGAAGACGCGTGCGCAGGGGGGCATCCGTGTGCACTCTGCAGAGCGGATGCCTGTAGTCGAACGCGTCGGCGCGGTGTGGGTGGCGAGCGTTGTCGACACCGTGGTCGACATCGCGCGGCTTCGGCATCCGTCGGTCGGCCTGGCGATCGCGTGCGCTGCGCTGCGCGCTGACCCCGCGCTCACGGTCGCCGACATCGAGAACTGCGATGCGCACCGGGTGTCGAAGCGCGGGCGGCTGCGTGCGGTGTGGGTGTGCGCGCGAGCAACCGGCACCCCCGAGTCGCCGCTCGAGGCCGTGAGCCTCGCCGTCATCGAATGGCTTGGATTTCCCGCGCCCGAGCTGCAGAAGTGGATCCTCGGTCCGACCGGTGCGGACGACGATCGTGTGGACTTCTGGTGGGATCGGTGGCGTATCGCCGGCGAGGCTGACGGCGGTCGGAAGTACAGCGGTGAGCTGGGCGACGCCCGAGAAGCGCTGCGCGCGCGCAACCGGCGCGACGCGCGCCTGGGCGACCGCGGCGTGTCTGCCACCGCACACTGGGCGTGGGACGACGTCGTCGCGTACAAGCAGCTGCGCTCCCTGCTCCGCGCCGCCGGCCTGCCGCTCGCCAGCCCGGAACACGCCGAACCGCTGCGCACGCTGGCTGCAGCGCTGCGCCCCCAACCGCGCCCCACGTCCGCGCCCGCAGAGCGCAGACGCTGAGACCGCCTCCACGCGCCGAAACCCCGCGCCGAAACACCGGGTTTCGGCGCCCTGAGCGGGTCTCACCGGGAAGGGCCCCGCCGCGCCGGTCCGCGCCCGCGGGTCAGGGCTTGATGATCGGGATCGCCGAGGTCTCGATCGCGACCTTGCGACGGTGCAGCGCGCGCTGCTCGGGCAGCGAGATGTCGAAGATCACCGCGAGCAGCCGGATCACCGCGGTCACGATGACGCACGCCACCGCGCCGGCCGCGATCGGCGCGCCCAGCGCGGTCGCCGCGGCGAGTACGGCGCAGCCGGCCGCGGCGGCGACGGCGTACAGCGACCCCACGTGCATGACGGCGACCGGAAGCCCCACGATGACGTCGCGCAGGATGCCTCCGCCGACGGCCGCGCACACCCCGACGAACACCGCAGGCACGACCGGCAGGCCGAGCACTAGCGCCTTTGAGGTGCCGAAGGCTCCGAAGAGGCCGATGACGATGGCATCCAGTGCGACGATCACCCCGTTGAGCCGCCGGAAGATGTTCGCGAGCAGCATGCCGACCAGTGCCGCAGCCGTCGCGGTGATCAGGTACCAGTTGCTCTGCAGCGTGGTCGGGCTCACGTTCAGCAGCAGGTCGCGGATGAGACCGCCGCCCATGCCCATCACGATGCCGATGATCGCGACACCGAGCAGGTCGAGCCGGCGCTGACCGAGGAACCCCGACGCGAACAGGGCACCCTGCACGCCGCCGAGTCCGACGGCGGTGAGGTCGGCCCAGAGCGGGATGACGAAGACGGGTTCGGTCACCCGTCCATTCTCGCCAGTGCAGCGGGCGACCCCGTGTCACCCCGCCCCGTGTCGCCGCCACCGACGATAATGGACGGGTGCCGACATACCGCGACGAGGTCGTGGTCCTGCGTACCCACAAGCTCGGGGAGGCGGACCGCATCGTGACGATGCTCAGCCGCCGTCACGGCAAGGTGCGCGCGGTCGCCAAGGGCGTGCGGCGCACCTCGTCGCGCTTCGGCGCGCGGCTCGAGCCGTTCATGGTCGCCGACGTGCAGCTGTACCAGGGCCGCACGCTCGACATCGTGCAGCAGGCCGAGTCGCTCGGTTCGTACGGCGCCCCGATCGCGGCCGACTACGACCGCTACACGTCGGCGCACGCGATGGTCGAGACCGCCGACCGGCTGAACGAGGCGGAGGCCACTCCGCAGCAATACCTGCTGCTCGTCGGGGGCCTGCGCACGCTGTCGCAGGGTGCCCATGCGCCGCGATCGGTGCTCGACTCGTACCTGCTGCGCGCGATGGCCCTCTCGGGCTGGGCGCCGGCGCTCGACGAGTGCGCCCGCTGCGGCACCGTCGGCCCGCACGACTGGTTCGTCGCGCAGCTCGGCGGCAGCATCTGCGGCGACTGCGCACCGGCCGGCTCGGCACGCGTGCGTCCCGAGACGCGCGACCTGCTCAGATCGCTGATCGCGGGGGAGTGGGACGAGGTGGATGCCGCGGCCGAGAGTACCTCGGCAGCCGCGTCCGGTCTGGTCGCCGCCTATACGCAGTATCACCTCGAGCGTGGCATCCGCTCGCTGTCCCACCTGGAGAAGCGCCGGTGACCCCGAAGCCCTACACGCACCGCGACGCGGTGCCCTACCGCCCGCTCGACTGGACCGGCCTGCAGCCGCCGACCTTTCCGCGCGGCGGCGTTCCCGAGCACATCGCGATCGTCATGGACGGCAACGGTCGCTGGGCGAACCGCCAGGGCCTCACCCGCATCGAGGGCCACCGGGCCGGCGAAGAGGTGCTGCTCGACGTGGTCGCGGGGGCGATCCAGGCGGGCGTGAAGCACCTGAGCGTCTACGCGTTCTCGACCGAGAACTGGGCGCGCTCGCCCGACGAGGTGCGGTTCCTCATGGGGTACAACCGCGACGTCCTGCACCGCCGCCGCGACCAGCTCAACGAATGGGACGTCCGCATCCGCTGGGCGGGGCGCAAGCCGCGGCTGTGGGGCTCGGTCATCAAGGAGCTGCAGGTCGCCGAGCAGCTGACGCGCGAGAACACCACTCTGACCCTCACGATGTGCATCAACTACGGCGGGCGCCACGAGATCATCGACGCGATGCGCGCGATGGGCGAGCAGATCGCCGCCGGAAGGCTCAAGCCGTCGGCGATCACCGAGAAGACGCTGCGCAGGCACCTCTACGTGCCCGATATGCCCGACGTGGATCTCTTCCTTCGCTCGAGCGGCGAGCAGCGCACCTCGAACTTCCTGCTGTGGGAGTCGGCCTACGCCGAGATGGTGTTCCTCGACACGCTGTGGCCCGATTTCTCTCGCACCGATCTGTGGCACGCGATCGACCTCTACCAGGGCCGCAACCGTCGCTTCGGCGGCGCCATCGATACGCCGACATCTTCCGGTCGTTGAGCGAGCGAAGCGAGTCGAAACGCAGGGGGTCGGGAATACCGATGCGACCGCCCGCGGTTGTCCCAGGTGTGACAGACGCAATCAAGATCGACGTATGGAGCGATATCGCCTGCCCGTGGTGCTACATCGGCAAGCGCAATCTCGAGAAGGGCCTCGCCGACGCGCAGTCGGACGACGACGCGCCCGAGGTCGAGGTGGTCTTCCACTCGTTCGAGCTCTCTCCCGACACCCCGGTCGACTTCGATGGTGACGAGGTCGACTTCCTCGCCGGACACAAGGGGATGCCTCGCGAGGGCGTCCGCGAGATGCTCGAGACCGTCACGGGCGTGGCCGCGAACGCAGGGCTCGAGTACCGCTTCGACCTGCTCAAGCACACCAACACGGTGAAGGCGCATGAGCTGCTGCACTTCGCGAAGGCGCAGGGCGCCCAGCACGAGGTCACGGAGCGGCTCATGTCGGCGTACTTCACCGAAGGTCGCCACGTGGGCCGGGTCGACGACCTCGTCGCCCTCGCGAGCGAGGCGGGTCTCGACGCAGATGCCGCGCGCGAGGCCCTCGAGTCGGACAGGCATCTCGCCGACGTGCGCGCCGATCAGGCGCAGGCGCAGGCCTATGGCATCCAGGGAGTGCCGTTCTTCGTCATCGACGGCAAGTACGGCGTCAGCGGCGCGCAGCCGCCCGAGGCGTTCGCGCAGATCGCGCGCCAGGTCTGGGCGGAGAAGCAGACCGCCTGAGCGGTCGCACGAGCTCGCCGCCGTCGACTTCGCCGGGGTCATAGCCATGCCATAGAGTCGGACAGCGGTGTGTGCCGCGACGACCGGGGCACGCTGGCCCCAGAGGAGAGACCGATGGCTTTGACGACCCGGCGCGGCACGAACGCGATCACGGCGGTAGTAGTGGCGCTGCTGATGGTGATCGGCATTCCGACGGCCGCCTGGGCGGATTCGAACGACGACCTCACGGCGGTCGACAGTACGCTTTCCACCGCGGTCGACGCGTTCATTTCGGTGTACTCGGATCAGACGACCTCGAACGAGGAGGTTCTCGCGGCAGCGCAGACCTTCACGAGCGACGCGCAGACCGCCCAGACCGACTTCCAGAGCATTGCCGACGCGACAGACGGCGACGTCGCTCGCTTCGCGGGCCGGTTCGCCGATGAGTCCGGCAAGATGGCGGATGCCTCGACGGCCATCGCCGATGCATTCACGAGCCAGGACTCCACCGCGCTCACTCAGGCCGAGACCGATCTGGGCGCGGCGTTCGATGCCTACGACGCCACGGCCGACGAGTACAACACGTACCTGAAGACGGCAGGAGATCCGTCATACATCGGCTGGCTGATCGTCTTGATCGTCGCCGTCGTGCTCCTCATCCTCGCGCTGCTGTTCGCACTGCTGACGCGCAAGCAGACGGGTCTGCTGCCGGCCACCGAGAACAAGAAGGGCAAGGTCCAGCAAGCCTCGCTGAAGCGCCTGCGCTGGATGGTGGTCCTGTGGGCGGCCGTCTTCGTCATCGGCGCGGCCGTCCCGTTCTTCCAGGTCGTCTTCGCGCAGCCGGATGCCTCGGGCAACTACACCTATCGAGTCTTCTGGTACCCGCTCGCGGCAGGCGCCCTGCTCACGATCTTCAGCGTCGTGCAGTACTTCCGGGCGGCCGCCCGCGTGCGTCGCGAAGGATCTGCCGAGCCGTTCGACCCGAACGCACCCCTGCAGCCCGCTCCGGCACAGCCCGCGGCAGAACAGCCCGTTCCGGCATACGGCGGCGCCCCGGTGCCGCCCGCCGCGGCTCCCGCACAGCCCGCGGCGGCTCCCGCACAGCCCGCGACGGCGCCCCAGGCACCGCCGGTGTCGGGTCCGACCGACGCGCCCGTCGAACCCACCCACTGATCGCGACGCCTGCCCGCCGCAGCCGACCCGATCGGCTCAGGCGGGCAGGCTCGCTTCGATCGCCGCGATGACCTCCGGGGCATCCGGCTTCGTCTGCGGGCGGAACCGGTGCACCGCGCCGTCCGGCGTGACGAGGAACTTCTCGAAGTTCCACAGGATGGGGCCCTTGGCACCCTCGGGGTTCTTCGCCTTCTTGAGCGCCTTGTAGAGGGGCGCGGCGTGCGAGCCGTTCACCCTGATCTTGTCGACCACCGGGAAGGTCACGCCGTACGTCACCGAGCAGTACTCGAGGATCTCGTCCATCGACCCGGGCTCTTGACCCATGAACTGGTTGCACGGGAATCCGATGACCTGCAGGCCCCGTTCGCCGTAGGTCTTCTGCAGCTGCTCGAGCTGTTCGTACTGCGGCGTGAGACCGCATCTGGATGCCACGTTGACGATGAGCAGCGCCTTGTCGCCGAACTCGGCGAGCGTGCGCTCGGCGCCGTCAGCGCCGTGGAAGGGAATGTCGCGGATATCCACAGTGAGCGTGTCAGCCATGTTGTCCACGATAGGCCCGCACACGGCGGCCAGGGGCGCGGGAGTCTGGGAGAATGGAGAGGATGTCCACGATCGCCGCTCCCGCACCGACCGCAACTCCGGCGGCCGCTGTTCCTGCGTTGCGGATCGGCCCCATCACGCTCGATGCGCCCGTCGTTCTGGCACCGATGGCGGGCATCACGAACACCGCATTCCGCCGGCTCTGCCGCGAGTACGGCGCCGGTCTCTATGTCAGCGAGATGATCACGACGCGGGCCCTCGTCGAGCGCAACGCGACGACGATGCGCCTCATCACCCACCACGAGTCTGAGACGCCGCGCTCGATCCAGCTGTACGGCGTCGATCCGGCGACGACCGAGGCCGCCGTGCGGCTGCTCGTCGACGAAGACCGCGCCGACCACATCGACCTGAACTTCGGATGCCCCGTGCCGAAGGTCACGCGCAAGGGCGGGGGAGCAGCTCTGCCCTGGAAGACCGATCTCTTCCGCGAGATCGTCACTCGCGCGGCGCGCGCCGCGGGTGATGTGCCCCTCACGGTGAAGATGCGCAAGGGCATCGACCCCGATCACCTGACCTTCCTCGACGCCGGCCGCATTGCCGAAGACGCCGGGGTCGCCGCGGTCGCGCTGCACGCCCGTACCGCATCGGAGTTCTACTCGGGCCAGGCCGACTGGGCGGCGATCGCGCAGCTCAAGCAGGCCGTCACGAGCGTTCCCGTGCTCGGCAACGGCGACATCTGGTCGGGCGAAGACGCCGTGCGGATGATGGCCGAGACCGGCTGCGACGGCGTGGTCGTCGGGCGCGGCTGCCTCGGCCGGCCCTGGCTGTTCGGCGACCTCGCGGCCGCGTTCGGTGCGCCGGGCATCCGCCCCGACGCCACGCTCGGGTTCGTCGCAGGTGCGTTCCGTCGGCACGCCGAGCTGCTCGTCGAGTTCTTCGAGGACGAGGGGCGTGGATGCCGAGACATTCGCAAGCACGTCGCCTGGTACTTCAAGGGATACCCCGTCGGCGGTGACACGCGCGCGGCGCTGGCCACCGCGTCGACGCTCGCCGAGATCGACGATCTGCTCGCCACGATGGACCTCGCAGCGCCCTACCCTGGTGCCGCTGCGGAGGGTCAGCGCGGTCGCGCGGGCACACCGAAGCGCCCCGCGCTTCCGGACGGCTGGCTCAACTCCCGCGAGATGCACCACGACGATGCCCGCACCCTCGCCGACGCCGAGTTGGACACCAGTGGCGGGTGACGGCGGCGGAGTCGGCGTCGCACCCGGCCGGCCCGCGGGCTATGACGATCACGACGCGGAACGCTTTCTCACCGAGACCCACCGCTCGCAGCGCGACAGCTTCGCGCGCGACCGCGCCCGGGTTCTGCATTCGGCGGCGCTGCGCCGTCTGGCATCCAAGACTCAGGTGCTCAGCCCCGCCAGCCCCGCCGACTTCGCGCGCAACCGCCTCACCCACTCGCTCGAAGTCGCACAGGTCGGCCGCGAGCTCGCGATCGCCCTCGAGCTGTCGCCCGATGTCGTCGACACCGCGTGCCTCAGCCACGACATCGGGCATCCCCCGTTCGGACACAACGGGGAGCGGGCGCTCAACGAATGGGCCGAGAGCATCGGCGGGTTCGAGGGCAACGCGCAGACGCTGCGGATCCTCTCGCGGCTCGAGCCGAAGGTCGTGGATGCCTCGGGCCGCAGCGTCGGCCTGAACCTCACCCGTGCGAGTCTCGATGCCACGTGCAAGTACCCGTGGACGGTCGAGCACGCTGTGCCCGACCCGGGCGGACGCGACAAATTCGGGGTCTACCCCGACGACGAGCCGCTGTTCCACTGGATGCGCGAGGGGGCTCCCGGGCGTCTGCGGTGCATCGAGGCCGAGGTCATGGACCTCTCCGACGACATCGCCTATTCGGTGCACGACTTCGAAGACGCGGTCCTCAACGGCTATCTCGACCCGGCACGGCTCAGCGACCCGCGCGAGCGCGAGGCGCTGCTGACCGCCATCCAGAGCTGGGTGGGCTACGGCTTCCGCCGCGACGAACTGGAAGACGCCCTCTATCGCCTCACGCGGCTTCCTGACTGGCTCACCTCGTTCGCGGGCGACCGCGCCGCCGTCGCCGGGCTGAAGAACCTCACCTCCGACCTCATCGGGCGCTTCGCGCGCGCTGCGACGACCGCGACCCGCGAGCACTACACGGCTCCCGCGCTCACTCGTTATCGTGGCCGCGTGGTCGTTCCCCGGATCGTCGAGGCCGAGATGGCGGTGCTGAAGGGCATCATCGGCGCTTTCGTGGTCTCGATCGACGGTCGGAAGGGCCTCTACAAAGAGCAGCGCCGCGTGCTGAAGCGGATCGCGAGCGCGCTGTGGGATCGACCCGAGCACCTTGATCGTCTGCACGCCGAGGACTTCCGCGTCGCCGAGACCGACGCCGCGCGCCGCCGCGTGGTCGTCGATCAGGTCGCGAGCCTCACCGACCGCTTCGCGATCGAGTGGCACGCCCGCCTGATCGGCCCCGTCGATCTTCGCGAGCTGGGCTTGTGGTCGAGCGACGGCCGGTCCGTCGCGCACCCGAGCTTCGCGCTGCCCGAGCCGATCGACGGTCTCTGGCCGCTCGAGGGGCACTGATGGCCCGCATCGCGCAGGCCGACGTCGAAGAGGTCAAGGCGCGCACCAACATCGCCGACATCGTGGGCGAGCGCGTCGCACTGAAGTCTGCCGGCGTCGGCTCGCTCAAGGGGCTCTGCCCCTTCCACGACGAGCGCAGCCCGAGCTTCCACGTGCGGCCGCAGGTCGGCTATTACCACTGCTTCGGGTGCGGTGAGTCGGGCGACGTCTACTCCTTCCTGCGCGCGATGGACCATCTGTCGTTCTCCGAGGCTGTCGAACGCCTCGCCGGGCGCATCGGCTACGCCTTGCACTACGAAGACGGGGGAGCGGCGCCCGAGACGAGCGGCCGCACCCGGCTGTACCAGGCGAACACCGCCGCGGCCGAGTGGTTCCGCAGTCAGCTCGCGATACCCGAAGCCGATGCCGCGCGCCGCTTCCTGGGCGAGCGGGGCTTCGATGCGGGCGCTGCGGCGGCCTTCGGCGTCGGCTACGCGCCGAAGGGCTGGAACGGTGCGCGCGACGCGCTGAAGTCGCAGGGCTACACCGACGATGAACTGCTGGCCGCAGGCATCCTCTCGCAGGGCCAGCGCGGTGTCTACGACCGCTTCCGAGGACGCGTCATCTGGCCGATCCGGGATGTCACCGGGCAGACGATCGGGTTCGGTGCGCGGCGCCTCTACGACGATGACAAGGGCCCGAAGTACCTGAACACCCCCGAGACGCCGATCTACAAGAAGGCGCAGGTGCTGTATGGCCTCGACCTCGCGAAGAAGAACATCTCGCGCGAGCATCGGGTCGTGGTGGTCGAGGGCTACACCGACGTGATGGCGTGTCACCTCGCCGGCGTCGAGACCGCCATCGCGAGCTGTGGAACGGCCTTCGGATCGGATCACATCACGGTGCTCCGGCGCGTGATGGGCGACGACTCGGCGTCGGGTGAGGTCGTGTTCACCTTCGACCCCGATGCCGCCGGCCAGAAGGCGGCGCTGCGTGCGTTCGGCGACGAGAAGCGGTTCGCCGCGCAGACCTACGTGGCCGTCGCGCCGGACGGACTCGACCCGTGCGACCTGCGGCTGAACAAGGGGGATGCCGCGGTGCGCGCCCTCATGGATGCCAAGGCGCCCATGTTCGAGTTCGTGATCGATCAACGCCTCGCGGGGTTCGATCTCGCGACCGTCGAAGGCCGCGTCGGCGCCTTGCGTGCGGCGGCGCCGATCGTCAGCGACATCCGCGACACGTCGCTTCGCCCTGGCTACACGCGCGTGCTCGCACGCAAGCTCGGCCTCGACCTCGCCGAGGTGCGTTCGGCGGTCGAGCGCGCCGGGCGCATGTCGCGCGCGGCGGACGCACGTGCCGAGGGCAGTGCGGATCGCCCGGGCGGCCCGCCCGCACCCGCCGAGAGCCCCACCGACGGGCACGAACCCGCGACCGTCGTCCGCGCCACGATTGCGGCGTTGCCGCGAACGGCGGATGCCGCGCTCGAACGCGATGCCCTGATGGGCATCCTGCAGTACGGCCATCTCATCGACGCAGGTGAGATCGACGAGGCGCTCGCCCTTCCGATGCAGATCGCGGCGCTCGACGCCGTGCGCCAGTCGGTGCAGGCGCAACCCGACCGATCGCGCATCGGATGGGCATCCACCGCCGTCGAGTCCGTGCGTGAGCCGTACCGCTCGCTCGGCGTCGAGTTGCTCACCGCGAGCTTTCCGGCGCTGACCGAGGCCGAGGCGCTGGCATCCACTCGAGGACTCGCGCGAAAGCTGCGCATCCGTGCACTGGAGCGTGAGAAGAGCGAGCTGCTGGGCGCGATCCAGCGGGTGCCGCCCGACTCGGAAGACGGCCGCACGGTGCGTCTGCGCCTGCGCGACCTCGACGCACGGCGACGCGCCCTGGCCGAGGGCGCGTGATGTGCGAGTCCGTGCCTCGGCTGGCGATCGGGCCGTGAACGGGGCAGGATGAAGCCCATGCAGCGACGCCGCCCCTCCGATCTCGCCGTGCATTGCGACGACCTGTCGATCGCGCGCGGGGGAGTGCGCGTGGCCGAGGGGATCACGCTGCGACTCGCGCCGGGCGGGGCCGTGGCGATCATGGGGCCGACCGGTGCCGGCAAGTCGAGTCTCGCGGCCGTGCTCGCCGGGGTCGACGAACCTTCGCTGTCGATCGTCGGCGGGTCGGCCGAGATCGAGGGCATCTCCGCCCGCAAGCGCGGCCGATCGCTGCGCGTCCGCACCTACTTCACCGGGTATCTCGCCCAGCGCGCCGGAACCGATCTGCCCGCGCGGCTCACGGTCGCGGAGACCATCGGCGAGCCCGTGACCTCGCGCGACCGTCGCGTCAACCAGCGCGCGCTCTCGCTGCAGATCGCCGGGCTCCTCGACGAACTGCAGCTTCCGCTCGGTCTGGCGTCGAAGTATCCGTACGAGCTCAGTTCGGGCATGCGCCAGCGCGTCGCCCTGGCGCGTTCGCTCGTGCTCAACCCGCGCATCTTCGTCGGAGACGATCCGTACGCGAACCTCGATCTCGAGGTTCGCCAGGCGGCCCGCGATGCGCTGCTGCGCCGACGCGACGAGCACGCCATGGCGATCGTGGTCGTGACGAACGACGCCGAGACGGTGCGAGAGCTCGACGCCGACGTGCTGGTGCTGCGTGCGGGGCATCCTGTCGGCTTCGGCCACGGCACGACCGACGTGCTGTGGACACCCGACGAAGGCACGCGGCTCGCCTCGTGAGCGCCGCCGCGAAGCGGCACCCGTGGTCGTCAGCACCGCTTGAGACTTGCTAGTATGGTCGGGTTGCCTGCGCGCAGGTGACTGATCCTCGGTAGCTCAATTGGCAGAGCAGCCGGCTGTTAACCGGCAGGTTCTTGGTTCGAGTCCAAGCCGGGGAGCGAACGGCCCCAGACTCCACTCTGGGGCCGTTCTTCGTTCCCGCCCGCGGTCGATGACGATTCAGACGTGTCAGGCGTCGAGGTCGTCGATGCCCGGGGTCCACGCCGCGCCGGGCTTGCCCCAGCCGCGCTTGCGGGCGATCTTCTGCACCGTCTTCCAGTCGCCGTCGTCGAGGCGGTCGATGTAGAGGATGCCATCGAGGTGGTCGAACTCGTGCTGCATGATGCGCGCGCGCCAGCCGTCGACCTCGATGCGCACCGGCGCTCCGTCGAGGTCCGTGCCGGTGACGACCACCCGGTCGGAGCGGCGCAACGGGAATCGCTCGCCCGGGAACGACAGGCACCCCTCTGACTCCTCATCGGGGTCTGGTGCCCCCGGTTCGAGAGGCGTCATCCACAGCTCGGGATTGATGATCACGCCGCGCCACGGGGCGCCGTCATCGTCCTGATAGGTGTACGTGTACAGCCGCAGTCCCACGCCGACCTGGGGTGCGGCGAGGCCGACACCGGGCGCGGCATCCATCGTCTCGAACATGTCGGCGACCAGATCGCGGATCTCATCGGTGATCTCGCCGACGGGCGAAGCGGGAGCGTGCAGCACGGGATCGCCCATGATGCGAATCGGAAGTACGGCCACGCCTCGAGCCTATCGAGCTTGCCCCGGGTTAGTGTCGTGGGATGGATGTCTGGGCCGCAGATCTGGGAGACGTCGCCGATCAGCTGGTCGGCGTCTTCAAAGACCCCCGGATCCTGATCGGAATCCCGCTGGCGCTGCTCGGTGCGGTCTTCATGTCGTTCGGCGCGCAATACCAGCACCGCGGCGTACAGAAGGTCGAGCGCCTGACCCAGAAGAACGGTGGGGCCGGGCTGACCGGCGGTCAGATGTGGAATCTGCTCCGCCGGCCCTCGTGGGTGGCGGGCACGGTGATGCTGGGCCTCGCGATCGTCTGCCAGTTGGCGGCACTCTCGTACGCCCCGCTGATCCTGGTACAGCCGATCGGCGCCGTCTCGCTCGTCATCACGACCCTGCTGAACGCGCGGATCAGCGGCCACAAGCCCACCGGGCGCTCGACCATGGCGATCGCGCTGTGCATCGCGGGCATCCTCATCTTCGTCACGATCGCGGCGCTGTACGCCACCGAGACACCGATCACCAACGCCCAGCTGATCACGGTGCTGATCATCCTGGCGGTCGTGATCATCGCGCTCGGCGGGACGTGGGTGTGGCTGCGCAGCCGCGTGTCGGCGCTGTTCTACATCGTGGCGGCGGGCATGATCTACGGCTTCGTCGCGACGCTCGCGAAGGTCGTCATCAACCGCGTGCAGAACGGGAACTTCGACTGGCTGACGATCGTCTGCATCGTCGCGCTGCTCGCAGCGACCGCGTCGGGGGCCTATTTCGTGCAGACCGCCTACGCCTCGGGTCCGCCCGACCTCGTCATCGCAGGGCTCACCGTGGTCGACCCGATCGTCGCAATCGTGATCGGCCTCGCGGTACTGCACGAAGCCGACGGCGCCCCGTTCGGCGCCTACGTCGGCTTCGTGGTCGCGGGCGCTCTGGCAGTCGCCGGAGTGTTCCTGCTCGCGCGGTTCCATCCGCAGGTCATCAGCGACAGCCAGGAGATCCCGATCGCGCGCGGCGGCGATCGAAAGCCCGGAGAGCCGCGGACGAACTCCGAGAAGCTCACCGATGCCGTCTCCAAGGTGTGGCCGGAGCCGCCGGTGCGCGATCGCAAGGATTCGAAGCCCCGGTAAGCTCGATCCCGCCGGTTCTGCCGGTGCATCACCCTGTATCACCCAGGGGGCGGTGGCCAAGCTGGTCAAGGCAGCGGGCTCATAACCCGACGATCGTGGGTTCAAGTCCCACCCGCCCTACACATCGCAGGAATCACACGGTTGTCATTTCGCCCCGGCATCCGTCATACTGGGCGCATAACTGCAGAGCCCGCCGCAGGATCCGACGTTCAGGTCGTAGGGGAAGACGTACCTGAAGAAACGGAGAATCCGATGGCGACACAGGCGACCACACTGGCGCGCGGAGTGATCTACATTCACTCGGCGCCACGCGCGTTGTGCCCCCACCTCGAGTGGGCGGTAGGCCGCGCCCTCGGGCGTGCCGTGAACTTCGAGTGGGCCGACCAGCCCGTACTCGGCGGCAGCCGACGCGCCGAGTTCTACTGGGAAGGCCCCACCGGCACCGGAGCGGCGCTGGCGACCGCGATCCGCGGGTGGGAGCACCTGCGCTTCGAGGTGACCGAAGACCCGACGCCGCGCAGTGACGGTGGACGGTGGCTGCACACCCCGAGCCTCGGCATCCACTTCGCGCAGACCGATACGGCCGGCAACGTCGTGATCGGCGAAGACCGCGTCCGCTACGCGATGGAGATCGCGGCGGGAGACATGTTCGAACTCCAGCGCGAGCTGCAGGTCGCCCTCGGTGCGGCCTGGGACGAAGAGCTCGAGCCCTTCCGGCACGCGAGCGACGACGCACCCGTCGTGTGGCTGCACAAGGTGGGCTGACACAGACAACTAAAGACCAGGCGGCGCCGTTGCGCCCGTACCCGCCTCGGACCGCTTCCCGGGGACGGAGATCGCGTACCCGCCGCCTCACCCAGAAGGGCCCCTCCGCCCGGTCCCTGAGCTTGTCGAAGGGTCGGTGGAGGGGCCCTCTCACATGGGCGGTGCTGTCAGATCAGACCGAGGCGAACGCGGCGACGGCGTTGTGCCCGCCGAAGCCGAACGAGTTGCTGATCGCGAGCTGATCGCCGGCGCCGAGCGGCGTCGGCTCACCCGAGATGCGGAACGGCACGGCCGGGTCCTGCTCGGTGAGGTTGATCGTCGGCGGGGCCACGCGGTTCTGCAGCGCCAGCACCGTGAAGATCGCCTCGAGCGCGCCCGTGCCGCCGAGGAGGTGACCGGTGGATGCCTTCGTGGCCGACACCGGGATCTCGTCGATCCGGTCGCCGAACACGCTGTGCAGCGCCACGTACTCGCTCGGGTCGCCGACCGGCGTCGAGGTCGCGTGCGCGTTGATGTGGGTGACATCGGAGGTCGATGCGCCCGCCATCTCGAGGGCGAGCTTCACGGCCCGCGCAGCTCCGGTACCCTCGGGGTCGTTGGCCGTGATGTGGTACGAGTCGGCCGTCACGCCGCCGCCGACCACAGCCGCGTAGATCTTGGCACCGCGCGCCTTCGCGTGCTCTTCCGTCTCCAGGATCAGCACACCGGCGCCTTCGCCCATGACGAAGCCGTCGCGGTCGATGCTGCCGGGGCGCGACGCCGTCTCGGGGGAGTCGTTGCGCTTCGAGAGCGCCTGCATCGACGAGAACGACGCGATCGTGACGGGGTGGATGACCGATTCGGTGCCACCGGCGATCACGATGTCGGCGAGGCCGTCACGCAGGTGCTCGATCGCGTTGACGATCGACTCGGTGCTCGAGGCGCACGCGCTGGCCACCGTGCGCGCGTAGGCGCGCGCGTTGAAGTGCAACGACAGGTTGCCGGCCGCCGCGTTGGGCATGAGCATCGGCACCGTCATCGGCAGAACCCGGCGAGGTCCCTTCTCGCGCAGGGTGTCCCAGGCATCCAGCAGTGTCCAGAGCCCACCGATGCCGGTCGCGAAGTCGACACCCAGGCGGTCGGGGTCGACCTCGGGGCTGCCGGCGTCGGCCCATGCCTCCATCGCCGCGACCATCGCGAACTGCGACGACGGGTCGAGGCGCTTCGCGATGGGACGCTCGAGGACGGTGTCGGGGCGCACGGCAGCCTGTGCGGCGAACGTGACGGGCAGGTTGTACTGCTCGACCCAGTCGTACTCGAGGGTGCTCGTGCCGGAGACTCCGGCCAGCAGCGCCGACCAGCTCTCGGGCGCCGTGCCGCCGATCGGGCTCGATGCGCCGATGCCGGTCACGACGATTCGGGGAATGCTCATGGTGTCCTCACCAAAGTGTGGGGGATGCCCCGGTGGGGGCATGGCCCCCACCGGTCGACAGAGTCAGGCCTGGTTGCTGGTGATGAAGGTGACGGCGTCGCCGACGGTCTTGAGGTTCTTGACCTCTTCGTCGGGGATCGTGACACCGAACTTCTCCTCGGCGTTGACGACGATCGTCATCATCGAGATCGAGTCGATGTCGAGGTCGTCGGTGAACGACTTCTCGAGTGCGACCTCGTCGGCCGAGATTCCGGTCTCATCGGTGACGAGCTCGGCGAGCCCGGCGAGGACCTCTTCGTTGCTGAATGCCATGGGATTCTCCTTGTATTTCGTGGTGGGGATCCGACCCGGGCGGGTCGGGGATCAGTCTAGGGTTGACGGCGTCGCGTTCAGGGGAGCACGACGACCTGGGCGCCGAACACGAGGCCGGCGCCGAAGCCGATCTGCAGCGCGAGTCCGCCGCTGAGTTCGGGGTGCTCTTCGAGCAGGCGGTGCGTCGCGAGCGGGATAGAGGCCGCCGAGGTGTTGCCGGTCGTCTCGATGTCGCGACCGATGACGACCGAATCGGGCAGCTTCAGCTGCTTGGCGAATTCGTCGATGATGCGCATGTTGGCCTGGTGTGGCACGAACGCGGCGAGGTCGGATGCCTCGATGCCGGCGGCGTCGAGCGCCTGACGCGCGACCTTGACCATCTCCCACACCGCCCAGCGGAAGACCGTGGGGCCCTCCTGACGCAGCGTCGGCCAGGGGGCGAGCCCGTCGCGGAACTCGGTGAGGGTGTGGTTCATGCCGACGGCCTCGGCCTTCGAGCCGTCAGAGCCCCAGATCGTCGGGCCGATGCCGGGGAATTCGCTCGGGCCCACGACGGCAGCGCCCGCACCGTCGCCGAGCAGGAACGAGATGGAGCGGTCGGTGGGGTCGACGACGTCGCTGAGCTTCTCGGCACCGACGACGACGACGTAGTGCGCGGCACCGGCGCGGATGAGCGCGTCGGCCTGGGCGACGCCGTAGGCGAAGCCCGCGCAGGCTGCGTTGAGGTCGTAGGCGGCGGCCGGGTTCGAGCCGATCCGGTCCGCGACGATCGCCGACACCGACGGCGTCTGCTTGGGGTTCGAGATCGTCGCCACGATGACGGCGTCGATCTGGTCTGCGGCGACGCCGGAGCGCGCCACCGCCTCGGCGGCGGCATCCGCCGCCAAGTCGATCGCGGTCGTCTCCGCGTTCGCGCGCACCCGTGTCACGATGCCGGTGCGCTGACGGATCCACTCGTCGCTCGAATCGATCGGGCCGATGAGGTCGTCGTTCGGAACGAAGTTCTCGCCGCGGGCCGCACCGTACGCGTAGATGCGGGTATGCGCGGGGCCGGTCGGCTGGGTGATGGTGATGCTCACGCGCCTTCTCCTGTCAGCAGTGCGGCCGCGGCCGCGAGGTCGTCGGGCGTCTTCACCGCGACGGTGGGAACGCCGCGGAGCGCGCGTTTCGCGAGCCCGACGAGGGTGCCCGCGGGGGCGAGCTCGATGATGCCGGTCACGCCGTGCTCGGCGAACGACTCCATACAGAGGTCCCAGCGGACGGGCGAGGCGACCTGGTTCACCAGCAGGTCGAGCGCCAAGCGCCCGTTCGTGACGACGGATCCGTCGTGATTGGTCCAGAGAGTGAGCGAGGGGTCGGATGCCTCGGAATCCGCCGCAGCGAGGCGCAGCGTCTCGACAGCGGGTGCCATATACCGCGTGTGGAATGCACCCGCGACCTGCAGGGGGATCACACGGCTCGCGGCGACGGGTGCGGCGGCGAGCTCGGCGAGCGGCCCACGTGCGCCGGCGGCGACGATCTGGCCCGCGCCGTTGTGGTTCGCCGGCGTGAGGTCGAGCTCGTCGAGTCGCGCGAGCACAGCGTCACGATCGCCACCGAGGATGGCGCTCATGCCGGTCTGCTCGGCGGCAGCGGCCTCGGCCATCGCGCGGCCGCGCAGGCCGACGAGGCGCATGCCCTCAGCGTCGGTGAGCACGCCCGCGGCCACGAGTGCGGCGATCTCGCCGACCGAGTGCCCGGCGACGCCGGCGGGCGTCGCACCGGACGCCTCGACGAGTGCGTGGTAGGACAGCAGGCCCGCGGCGACGATGAGGGGCTGAGCGATCTGCGTGTCGCGGATGCGATCGGCATCCCATTCGGTTCCGGCCGCCACAAGGTCGACGCCGCTGTCGGCGGAGTACTGCGCGAGCAGGTCTCGGGCGCCGTCGAGGGCGAGCCAGGGCCCCAGGAAGCCGGGAGTCTGCGAACCCTGCCCGGGGAAGACGGTGATGATCACTGATCCATCCTGTCAAGATCTCGACGCGCCCGCTGGGGGACATGTCACAAGAAAGGCGGGATGCCTTGTGTGTGTCGAACAGTCGAGCGCGGGCGACTCGGCCTCAGTTGGGGCGTCGAGCGCCGATCGTGCGCCGCCGGGTGACCTCGGTGCCGATCGAACCGATGATGAGAGCGGTCTGCAGAATGAGGGCCTCACGCGGGCCCGTGGCATCCCAGCCGATCACATCCGATACCCGCTTCAGGCGGTAACGCACGGTGTTCGGGTGCACGAACAGTTCACGCGCCGTGGCTTCGAGTGAGCGTCCGTTGTCGAGGTAGCTCCACAGGGTCGTCACGAGATCAGACGAGTGCGCCTGCAGCGGGCGGTAGATCCGCTCGATGAGGGTCGCCTTGGCTGCCGAATCTCCCGCGAGGGCGCGTTCGGGCAGCAGGTCGTCGGCCTCGACCGGGCGTGGTGCGGTGCGCCACGCTCCCGCAACGGCGAACCCGGCGAGAGCCGCACGGGCGCTCTGGCCCGCATCGACGAGCGCCGGAACGGCCGGCCCCAGCACGAGATGGCCAGGCCCGAATCCGGGCTCGAGGCGCCGGGCGATCTCGGGAAACGGCAGTTCGCCGCTCTCGTCTTTCATCGGTGTATCGGATCTTCCGAGCACGAGCACGAGCCGCGAGCCCTGCACCCCGATCAACACGTCGACGCCCATCTTCCGCGCGATCCGGCGCAGCTGATCGACGTCGAACTGCGGCGGCGTCGTGCCGACGAGCACGGCGACCTCGCCGTGGCCGTGCCAGCCGAGCGCGGCGATGCGGCTCGGCAGCTCTTCGTCGGCCTCGCCCGTGAGGATCGAGTCGACGACGAGCGCCTCGAGCCGGGCATCCCACAGCCCGCGTGCCTCGGCGGCGCGGGCATAGACATCCGCCGACGCGAACGCGACCTCGCGCGAGAACAGCAGGATGCTCTCGCGCAGGTCTTCGCCGCGCCCCGCGACCCGCTCTTCCGTCACGGCGACCGTGACGCGGATCAGCTGCAGCGTCTGCGTGAGGCTGACGCTGCGCAGCAGCTCACGGGGAGCCGCGGCGAAGATGTCGGCAGCGATCCAGGGCGTCGACCCCGGATCGTCGTACCACTGGATGAACGACGCGATGCCCGCCTGCGCCACGAGACCCACGGCCGAACGGCGCGCCGGAGGCATGGCGGCGTACCACGGCAGCGAATCCTCGAGCCGCTTGATCGTGGCCGTCGCGAGGTCGCCCGAGATGCGCCGGAGCCAGGCGAGCGTCTCCGCCTTCTCCTGCGGCGTCGGGACTGCGGGCATGAAGCCGGTCAGCTCTCGCCGCCGGCGTTCCCGGAGGTGCCGGCGGTGACGTCGTACAGGCGGTACTTCTCGATCGCCTGCGCCGACAGAGACCGATCGACCAGACCGTCGTCGGCCAGCGCCTGCAGCGCACGCACGACGACCGACGGACCGTCGATCTTGAAGAACCGCCGCGCGGCGGCGCGGGTGTCGGAGAAGCCGAATCCGTCGGCGCCGAGGCTGGCAAAGCGACCCGGGACCCACTCGCGGATCTGGTCCTGCACGGCGCGCATCGAGTCGCTCACCGCGATCACCGGGCCCTGGGCATCCCTCAGCTTCTCGGTGAGGTACGCCGTGCGCGGCTCATCGGTCGGGTGCAGGAAGTTGTGCTCGTCCACGGCGAGGCCGTCGCGGCGGAGCTCGGTCCAGCTGGTGACCGACCAGACGTCGGCAGCGATGCCCCAGTCGTTGCGCAGCAGCTGCTGCGCCTCGAGGACCCACGGCACGCCGACGCCCGAGGCGAACAACTGGACGCGCTGCCCCTCGCTCTGACCTTCGTTGAAGGTGCCTTCGGAGATGCGGTGGATGCCGCGGACGATGCCCTCGACGTCGACGCCCTCGGGCTCGGCCGGCTGCACGATCGGCTCGTTGTAGAGCGTGATGTAGTACATGACGTTCGGGTCGGGGTGGTTGCCGCCGTACATGCGCTCCAGGCCCGAGCGCACGATGTGGGCGATCTCGTAGCCGTAGGCGGGGTCGTACGACACCGTCGCCGGGTTGGTCGATGCCAGCAGGTGCGAGTGACCGTCGGCGTGCTGCAGGCCTTCGCCGGTCAGCGTGGTGCGCCCTGCGGTCGCGCCCATGATGAATCCGCGCGCCATCTGGTCGCCCGCGGCCCACTGCGCGTCGCCCGTGCGCTGGAAGCCGAACATCGAGTAGAAGATGTAGACCGGAATCAGCGGCTCGCCGTGGGTCGAGTAGGCCGTGCCGGTGCCGGTGAACGCCGCGACGGCGCCCGCCTCGTTGATGCCGACGTGCAGGATCTGGCCCTGCGGGCTCTCCTTGTAGGCCAGCAGCAGCTCGCGGTCGACCGACGTGTAGTTCTGGCCGTTCGGGTTGTAGATCTTCGCCGTCGGGAAGAACGCGTCGAGACCGAAGGTGCGGGCCTCGTCGGGGATGATCGGCACGATGCGGTTGCCGAAGTCCTTCGAGCGCAGCAGATCCTTCAGCAGGCGGACGAACGCCATCGTCGTCGCGATCTCCTGCGTGCCCGAGCCCTTCTTCGGCAACGCGTAGGCGCTGTCGTCGGGCAGGGTGATGGGCACGTGGTGCGTGCGGCGCTCGGGCAGGAACCCGCCGAGGGCACGGCGGCGCTCGACCATGTACTGGATGGTCTCGTCTTCGAGGCCCGGGTTGAAGTACGGCGGCTGGTACGGGTTCTCTTCGAGCTGCGCGTCGCTGATCGGGATGCGCATCGAGTCACGGAAGTGCTTGAGGTCGTCCAGGGTCATCTTCTTCATCTGGTGCGTCGCGTTGCGCCCCTCGAAGTGGTGGCCGAGGCCATAGCCCTTGATGGTCTTGGCGAGGATGACCGTCGGCTGACCCTTGTGCTCGACCGCGGCCTTGTAGGCGGCGTAGAGCTTCTGGTAGTCGAGGCCACCGCGGCGCAGCTTGCCCCAGATGTCCTCGTCGGACCAGTCCTTGACCATCGCCGCCGTGCGCTCGTCGCGCCCGAAGAAGTGATCACGGATGAAGGTGCCGTCTTCCGCGCGGAACGTCTGGAAGTCGCCGTCGGGCGTCGTGTTCATGAGCCCCACCAGCGCACCGTCCTGGTCGGCCTTCAGCAGGTCATCCCAGCCGCGGCCCCAGACGACCTTGATGACGTTCCAGCCCGCACCCCGGAAGAACGCCTCGAGCTCCTGGATGATCTTGCCGTTGCCGCGCACGGGGCCGTCGAGGCGCTGCAGGTTGCAGTTCACGACGAAGGTCAGGTTGTCGAGGCCTTCGTTCGCCGCGACCTGCAGCTGACCCCGCGACTCGACCTCGTCCATCTCGCCGTCGCCGAGGAAGGCCCAGACGTGCGAGTTCGAGACATCCTTGACGCCGCGGTTGGTGAGGTACTTGTTCGTCATCGCCTGGTAGATGGCGTTGATCGGCCCCAGACCCATCGACACCGTCGGGAACTGCCAGTACTCCGGCATGAGGCGCGGGTGCGGGTAGGACGGGATGCCATCGGGAGCCTTCGACTTCTCCTGACGGAAGCCGTCGAGCTGGTCCTCGGAGAGGCGACCCTCGAGGAACGAACGCGCATAGATGCCGGGGGAGGCGTGCCCCTGGATGAAGACCTGATCGCCGCCGGAGGGGTCGTCGAGGCCGTGGAAGAAGTGGTTGAAGCCCACTTCGTAGAGCGACGCCGACGAGGCGTAGCTCGAGATGTGGCCGCCCACGCCGATGCCGGGGCGCTGCGCACGGTGCACCGTCACGGCGGCGTTCCAGCGGATCCAGCGGCGGTAGCGGCGCTCGAACTCTTCGTCACCGGGGAACTCCGGCTCGTTCTCGGGCGCGATCGTGTTGATGTAGTCGGTGACGGGCACCTGCGGCACGTTCAGCTGCAGCTCGTGCGACTTGTTGAGCAGGCTCAGCATGATCTCGCGGCCGCGGCCCGCGCCCTTGGCATCCACCAGCTGCTGGAGCGATTCCGCCCATTCGCCGGTTTCTTCGGGATCGCTGTCCTGCGGGCCCTGCGAGTACGGATCCTGATCGTTGACAGTCACGGGAGACCTTTCGTCTTCTGGCAGATCATGCCAGGCGTGCGGCTTCGAATGCCCGCGGCTTTGTGGGGCGGCGACAAGGCATCCTCGCTCAGCCTAGTCACAATCGCGCGCGCGGCGGATGCCTGCCCCGCGCGCGTATGATGCCCGAGTGGGCCGGTTGGCGCAGCGGTAGCGCAGCTCCTTTACACGGAGAAGGTCGCCAGTTCGATCCTGGCATCGGCCACCAGACGCGCACCGCAGTCACTGCAGGGGAACGGCGACGCCCTCACGACTCTTCGATTCCGTACGGCGAGGCGCCGGGCCCGACGGCGATCGAGAACTGATCCGCTGCGCGGCCAGCACTGCGCCGAGGGTGAGCGCGATGCCGACTGCTCCCCAGGGCGCGAGTCGGTCGCCGGCGATGATGACGCCGAACAAGGCAGCCCAGACCGGCTCTGTGCCCAGCAGCAGACTGGCGTGGGTCGCCGACGTCGCAGCGATGCCCCACGTCTGCACGGCGAACACGAGGGCGCCCGCGACGACCGCCAGATACAGCAGGCTCGCCAGTTTCGTAGGCGTGAGGCTGCCGAAGAACTCGGCGACCGGAGCGTTGATGAGCGGGCAGAGGAGAGCGAAGACGACCCCCACCGTGCCCAACTGGATCGCGGTGAGCCGGAGCGGGTCGAGGGGACGACGACTCTGGGCGGCGCTGCTCGTCGTCACGTGCACGACGCGGGCGAGTGCGGCGCCGAGGATGAGGACGTCACCGGCGGAAGGGCTCGTGAGACCTCCGCCCGAAGCGAGGAGGGCAGCACCGATGACGGCGACCACGCACAGCGCCACGAGCGAACGACGCAGCCGAATGCGCTGCACGGCCGATTCCGCGAAGGGAACGAACACGATGCACAGCGAGATGAGCACCCCCGCGTTCGTCACGCTGGTCTGCGCAAGACCGTAGGTCTCCAGCGCGAACACGGCGCTGAGCGGAAGACCGAGAAGGATGCCCCACCGCCACTCCGCAGCAGTCGCTCGACCGCGACGAAACAGCACCGACAGCCCGGCGAGGATCACGGCTGAGAGCAGCATCCGCGTGGCGACGACGACCGGCGCGAACGCCGGCTCGCCAAGCAGATCCTTCGCGAAGAGGTAGGTCGACCCCCAGCACACGGCGCCCAGGAACAGCGCCAGATCGACAGCGCGAAGCCGTCTCGGGGAAGTCATGATCACATCCTGCGCCCGCTCGACCCATCAGACCAGGCGTTGGTTTCTGACGCATAGCGTAAGTTACAACTTATGGAAGTGGCACAGCTGCGAGCGCTGCGAGAACTGCGCGACAGAGGATCCATCGCCGCCGTGGCAGAGGCATTCCGCGTCTCACCCTCGGCCGTGTCGCAGCAGATCGCCGCGCTGCAGCGATCGACGGGAGTGCACCTCACGCGGTTGGACGGACGTCGCACCGTGCTCACCGATGCCGGCCTGGCGTTGGCAGAGGCGGCAGTGGGCGTCGAGTCGGCGATGACGGACGCGCGGGAGGCCGTCGTCCGATTCCAGTCCGCTCCCCACGCATCGGTCTCGGTATCGGCGCTCTCGTCCGCGGCGATGACGTTCTTTCCCGCGCTGCTCGGCGCGGCGCCGCGGGGGGCGGCCGAGCTCACGCTGACCGACTTCGATGTCGAGCACGCCGACTACGCACTGCTCACGGCTCAGATCGACATCGTCATCGCGCACCGCCTGCCCGGGCGTGCGCCATGGCCGTCGACGGTGCACGCCATCCCGCTGCTCGAGGAGCCGCTCGATCTGGCGGTGCGCCGCGGTCACCCCCTCGACCGGGACGATCCGGCAACGGCGGCCGAGCTGTCGGATGCCGCGTGGATCCACGTGCACGAAGCGTTTCCGCTCGCCGACTCGCTCGCACGGGTAGGGATGTCTACGGGCAGAGAGCCGACGATCCGGCACCGCGTGAACGACTGGGCAGTGACATCCCGGCTGCTGGTCGAGTCGGACTGTGTCGCGCTCATCGCGCGCCACACCGGCGCAGGCTACCTCGATGATCGCGTGCGGCTACGGCCGCTCGATCCGGCGATCGCCGTGCACCGACACATCGACATCCTGAGTCGCCCCGACACACTCCATCGCTCGGCGGTGCGTGCGGTCATCGACCGATTGCGCGCCCACGCTGCGCTGTTGGTCTCACGCGCGGTTCAGCCGTCGCGACCGACGACGCGCGGCTCGGCGGGGTTGAGGTAGGGGTCTGCGTCCTTGCCCAGGCGCGAGTTCCGGTGCGAGTAGGCGAAGTAGATCACGAACCCGATGACGAGCCAGATGAGGAAGCGCAGCCACGTCTCGACCGTGAGGTTGAGCATCAGGTACACGCAGATCAGGGCCGAGAGGATCGGCAGGAACGGGCTCCACGGCACCCGGAAGCCACGCTTCAGGTCGGGGCGGCTGCGGCGCAGCACGACCACGCCGACCGACACGAGCACGAAGGCTGAGAGGGTGCCGATGTTGACCATCTCTTCGAGCACGCCGATCGGGGTGAATCCCGCGACCACCGCGACGATGGCGGTGACGATCACCGAGATCAGCCACGGCGTGCGCCTCGTCGGGTGGACTTTTGCGAGCCCGGCGGGAAGGAGGTGGTCGCGCGACATCGCGAAGATGATGCGCGTCGCTCCGATCAGCAGGGTGAGCACGACGGTCGTCAGACCCGCGACGGCGCCGGCGGAGATGACCGTTGCCATCCACGTCTGCCCGTGCGCGGCGAAGGCGTTGGCCAAGGCCGCGGCGGGGTCGAGCTGGTCGAAGGGGACCATCCCGGTCACGACGAGCGCGACCGCGCAGTACAGCAGGGTGCAGATCGCCAGCGAGGCGATGATGCCGATCGGCATGTCGCGCTGCGGATTCTTGGTCTCTTCCGCGGTCGTCGCGACCACATCGAAGCCGATGTACGCGAAGAAGACGAGAGCGGCGCCGGCGAAGATGCCGCCCACCCCGAACGCGAACGGCTCGGCGCCCGAGAGGAACTGGAGCAGCGGCTGGGTGAGACCGGTCGCGGTCTCACGCGGCGTGGCATCCGGAACGAACGGCGAGTAGTTCGCGGGGTCGATGAACATGATGCCGGCCACGATGACGAACAGCACGATGAACAGCTTCACCCCGACGAGCACGAGGTTGACGCGCATCGATTCGCGGATGCCGAGGGTCATCAAGACGCCGAGCACGACCACCAGCAGGATCGCCATCACGTCCACCACCCCGCCGTACCCGATCGCGGCCGGAATCGGCGCCCCGAGCTGTTCGAGCAGCACGCCGAGGTAGGCGCTCCAGCCCTGCGCGACGACGCTCGCACCGAGGAACATCTCGAGGATCAGATCCCAGCCGATGATCCACGCGAACAGCTCTCCGAGAGATGCGTACGAGAACGTGTACGCGGAACCCGAGACGGGAACCGTCGACGCGAACTCGGCGTAGCACATGGCCGCGAGCGCGCAGGCGATGGCCGCGACGATGAAGCTCACGACGATCGCCGGTCCGGCGACGTCGTGCGCCGCGCGCCCCGTGAGCGTGAAGATGCCCGCGCCGATCACGACGCCGACACCGAACACGGTGAGGTCGAGGGCCGACAGCGACTTCTTGAGTTCGAACTCGGGTTCTTCCGTGTCGGCGATCGACCTCTCGACCGACTTCGTCCGCATCACACTCACGTCGTCCTCCTCGCCGCGGCCCGAGCGGCCGTGTGAGACCACATGCTAGCGGCAGGCTCGCGCACGCAGGAGGGCCGGTGCGCTCTGGCCGGGATGGGGCGGCTGTCGTCTCGCCACGGTAGGTTGGACACCGTGAAAGCCCGCCCCGCCGACCAGCTCCTGCTCATCGAGGTCGCCGGTCTCGACGCGACCATCCGTGCAGCCGACCACGCTCGACGCAATCCCGCCCAGACCGCGCGCGTGAACGAACTGATGGCGCAGCGCCAGGCGCAGTCCGCGATCCTGACGACCCTGCTGGGCGACCGCGACGATGCGCGCGCCGAGATCGCGCGCCTCGAGTCGGACGTTGAACTCGTCGACGCTCGCGTCGCCCGCGACCAGGAGCGACTCGCGTCGACGTCCAACGTCAAGGAGGCTCAAGGCCTTGAGCACGAGCTCGCCTCGCTCGCGAGCCGCAAAAGCGCCCTCGAAGATGCCGAGCTCGAGCTCATGGAGCGACTCGAGACGGCAGATGCCGCCGTCGCCGAGCAAGAGGCGATCATCGCCGCCACGAACGACGAGGGCGCGCGCGTGAGCGCTGAGGGCAAGGCGGCCGTCGCCGCCGCGACCGCCTCGTGGGAGGCGGCGACGCGTGACCGTGCCGCCGTCGCCGCACAGGTGCCCGCGGAACTTCTGGGCCTCTATGACCGGCTCGCCGCACGCGGTGTCGGCGCGGGTCTGCTGCGGCGCAGGACGTGCGAGGGATGCCACATGGTGCTCTCCGGCACCGACCTGCAGACGCTCCGGCAGGCGGCCGACGACGACGTGGTGATGTGCCCGGAATGCGGCGCCATCCTCGTGCGCTCGGACGAAACCGGCCTGTGACCGCACCGTCGCCGTGACGACGCCACGGTGGCGGGTCGTCGGCCGCAGCCGAGACGCGATCGTGGTCGTCGACCTCGAGGATGACCTCACAGAGCTCGCACGTCGACGTCTGACGGAAGGCGAGTGGCACGATGTCGCATCGCACGCCGATCCGATCAGTCGCTGGGTCTGGAACGACACGACACGGTGGTACGGTGCGCTTCTCGCGCGCGGGATCGAGATCGCGCGGTGCCACGATCTGCGGCTGTGCCACGCGATTCTGCACGCCAGCGAGTTCGTCAGCGACGGAGCGGCCCGCACGGCGTTGCGCGATGCGCCGCGTTGGCAGGCCGCGACGGACGAGACCCCCCTGCCCGCCGGGGCGGCGACCGCCGCGCAGACACTCTTCGACATCGACGAGCAACCGGCGAACGCGACCGGTGTGCCCGACGAGATCGACGAGGTTCTCGCGGAGTTCCTTCGCCAGCAGGAGGCCGTGCACGGGGCATCCGATCCCTCGCGGTTGCGGCTGTTGCTCGCCGCCGAGTCTGCCGGAGCGGTTCTCGCCGTTGAGATGCATGCGGCAGGCGTGCCGTGGAGTCGGGCGGTGCACGAGCGGATCCTCGAGGACGCGCTGGGGCCGCGCCCCGCCACCGGTGCAACGGCACGGAAGGTGCAAGAACTCGGTGCGATCGTCCGCGCCGCCCTGAGCGACGAGACCGCGAGCCTCGATTCACAGCCCAAGCTGCTGCGGAGCCTGCACCGAGTCGGTGTGCTCGCTCGATCGACGAGTCGGTGGGAGCTCGCCGAATACGACCATCCGGTGATCGAGCCGCTTCTGCAGTACAAGAAGCTCACACGGCTCGCGAGCGCGAACGGATGGGCCTGGCTCGACGAGTGGGCGGGCGACGGACGGTTTCGTCCCGTGTACGTCCCCGGCGGCGTCGTCACCGGGCGGTGGGCGTCATCCGGTGGGGGAGCGCTGCAGATCCCGCGGCAGCTGCGCCCCGCGGTACACGCCGACCCCGGGTGGACGCTCGTCGTCGCCGATGTCGCCCAGCTCGAACCCCGGGTGCTCGCGGCGATGTCGCGCGACCTGGCCCTCGCCGATGCGGCGCGTGGTCGTGACCTCTATGACGGGATCGTGGCGAGCGGCATCGTCGCGTCGCGACAAGAGGCGAAGATCGCGATGCTCGGGGCGATGTACGGCGCCACCACCGGTGACAGCGGGCGGCTCGTCCCGGCGCTTCGCCGCGCCTATCCGCGTGCAATGGGTCTGGTCGACGCGGCGGCACGCACAGGAGACGACGGCGGAATCGTGAGTACGTGGCTGGGACGCACGAGCCCTGCGGCTTCGGCGCTGTGGCGTGAGGTGCAAGACCGCGCCGGAGGGCCGGATGCCACCGAGGCCGACCAGTCTCGCGCGCGGCGATCCGCCCGTGACCGCGGCCGCTTCACCCGCAACTTCGTGGTGCAGGGGACCGCCGCCGAGTGGGCGCTCGCCTGGCTGGCCGACGTGCGCGGCAGCCTCGCCGCGCTGCCCCCGGTGTCGGATCTCCCGGAGGGCGGCGCTGTGGCATCCGGCGCAGTCTTCTCCCGGCGGGCCCACCTGTGCTTCTTCCTGCACGACGAGATCATCGTGCACACCCCGGTCGCTCAGGCCGACGGGGTCGCCGAGGCGATCCGCGCGGGTGCAGAGCGCGCCGCGCGGCTGCTCTTCGGCGATTTCCCGATCGACTTCCCGCTCGATCTGCGCATCACCCCCGACGCGGCCAAGTCCTGAGTCAGCCGCACGCGAGTGTGGTCGTCTCGGCGATGCGCGGTTCGCTCAGCATCGGCGTATGGACGAGAACCGGCATCGCGTGTTCCGGCTGCGCCGTGACGAAGCGGAAGTCGACGACGTTGACTTCGCCGGGAGACAGATTGACGCGGAGCAGGGTCGTCGGCCGGCCGTCTTCGACGGCTTGCGCCACGCGAGCCGGCGATCCTTCCTTCGTCACCGACGACAGGAAGGTTCCCGCCGGGGCGGCGATCGCGACGCTCGTGCCGATGTCTCCGATCCCCGTTCCGTACATGCCTCGGCCGGTGACGTCGCCCGGCAGCACCGACCCCGCGTCCTGCGGTGCCGTGCTGGTCATCGTCAACCGCACGAGCACATCGGCGCGGCCATCGGCCCGACACTGGGATGTCTCGATCGCGACGGCGAGGTCGAGGAATCCGCCCATCTTGCCTCCGGTGCCGTCGTTGAGCCATAGTCCATAGCCATCGGGCCCCGCTGCCTCCAGACGCGCCCCTGGGCCGCCGAGCGGGCCGGAGGACAGTGCGGCCTCCGTTGTCGGGTCTGCGGACCACGCCGAGATCCGTCCCGCCATCACCGGCTCCGCCAGCGCTGCCGCCCAGGCGAATGGGTCGGGCGGGGTTGCCGTGAGGTGGGCGAAGACGCGCGCCGCGGCATCCTGCATGAGCGCCGTCTGCCCATCCGCGTCAAGCGTGTAGTAGGGCTCGACGAGTAGGCGTGTGATCGCGTCGTCTGCCGTCAGCATCGATCCATCTGCGAGAGCGATCGGTCCGGTGATACGAAGTGCCGCGACGAGGATGACAGGATCGACAGAGACGACGAGATCAGGGGCCGCGCCGCCGCGTTCCTGCCACCATGCCGACGCGAGCCGCGCTGTGGTCGCGAAGTCAGCGGGCATGGACGCATTCTGCGCGAAGCGACCCACGACGTCGCCGTAGAGCGTCGTCAGGGCTGCGGGGGTGTCGACGATGGGTGTCATTCGCGGGGTGAAGTCGCCGGACGAGCTCTGCGCATCGAGGCTGTAGGTGCCGTCTGCCGCGGTGATCTGGAGGTACGCCCCGGTGATGCCTCCGCCGGTGCGAAGCTCTGCGTTGTTCTGCAGCATGACCAGGATCCGTGTCGGCCCCGCACCGCCGACGACGTCGCCCAGTGGAGCGAGAGCCGCAGCGGCGCTCAACGTGGGCTGTGCTTCGTTCAAGAGGGTGCGCGTTCGCTCCACCGCATCGGCGACCGGGCTGAGCAGCGGCGCGGTGTCGACCTCGGCGAGGGCATCGTGAGCGCGTGCGACCCGTTCGGCAAGCGCGCCGAGACTCTTGGTGGCGCCGGCCACATCGACTGTGCCGCTGCGCAGCGCACCCACCAGCGGCTCTGACGTCGCGGCTGCGGGGCCGAGCGCCTGCGCGAGGGTGCGGACGGCATCGAGGTCGCGCCCGATCACCGGAGCCAGCATCGCGACCGCCCACGTCGGGTCGTCGCTGGCCTCCTGAGCCGCGGTGAGCTCGTCTGACAGCGCGCGTGCCCCGTCGGCGAGACTGTCCCGATCACCCGCGGAGGCCGCAGCGACAGCCCGTTCAGCGTCGTCACGAGCCGATTGGAGATGTCCCAGCGCCGCGCCGACCCGAAAGCCCATCCAGGCGTACGCGATCGCCAAAAGGAGCAGCGCGGCGGCGCACCACAGCAGGAGCGTACGAAGTCGAATCGGGTGGCGTGTGCGTGGGGTTCGAGTCTCAGACACGACGACGGCGTGCAACGAGCACGACGCCACCGAGAGCAACGGCACCGACGGCAGCCGCCGAGATCGCTGCGACGACACCGACCTGACCGCCCGTGGCCGCGAGCGACGTGCTCTCCGCCGAGACGAGAGGTCGGTAGCCCGCCGACACCAGCGTGCCCCCGACCTTCGGCGACACGCAGGCCGACGTTGCCGGTGGATACGACAGCGCGACCTGGATCTCCGGGTTGACCCGGATCGTCGCCGAGATGGCTCCGCGCGTCCAGGCGTAGTTCCCGTCGGTCTCTGACCATGCTCCATCGCGGAACACCCAGCCAGGCCAGCCGTTCGCTTCGCCGTTCGCGTCCACCGAGGCTCCCGGCCACAGGACCGTGCCGTCGAGAGATCCCGAACGCACATCGCCCAGCGTCACGTCGACGCGGTTGACGCCATCGCTGAGGACGAGCACCGCGGTGCCGCTTCCCGTGAGGCTACCCGGGTCGCTCACGACGACGTGATACGCGATCGTCGGAACGTCGCGCACGCAGGCCACATCGACCGACGATCCCACCAGACTCGGCGTCGGCGGCGGCGGCGGCGGCGCGTAACTCCCCGGGTCACCCGGCTCAGCGGCTGCCATCGCAGCTCCACCGGATCCCAGCGTCAGCACAACGGCGCAGGCGAACGAAAGTACTGCTCTGTTCATGATTGCCCCCCCAGGCACACGAGCCCAACCCCCCAGCCGGGCCTCGTAGCGCCACCGTAGCACACCATCGCCGCAGGCGACGTAGACTCGACGGGCGAATGGGTCGGCTGGACGGTCACGTGGCGGAGAGATCCGCACCGAGGAACGTCCGGGCTCCACAGGGCAGGGCGGTGGGTAACACCCACCCGGAGCGATCCGCGAGACAGTGCCACAGAGAGCAGACCGCCTCGTCCATGACGAGGTAAGGGTGAAAGGGTGGTGTAAGAGACCACCGGGATCGTGGTGACACGATCCGCACGGCAAACCTCGCCCGGAGCAAGGTCAGACAGGGGATGTTGACGCGGCCCGCCGAGTCCCCGGGTAGACCGCTAGAGCGGCGCGGCAACGCGTCGCCGAGAGAGATGGCCGTCCACGGCCACCCCCGCTTCCGAGCGGGGGTGGCCCGGACAGAACCCGGCGTACAGGCCGACCCATTCGCCCCGCCCGACGTCCGACCTACCGCAGAGCAACGCCCGCCTCGTGCGCGAGCCCGAGCGCGGCCGCACCGATGATGCCCGCGTTGTTGCGATGCACGGCGGGCACGATCGGGGTGGATAGCTTCAGCAGCGGCAGGAACTCGTCGGCATGCTTCGAGACCCCGCCGCCGACGATGAACAGGTCGGGGCTCAGCAGGAACTCGAGGTGGCTGTAGTACTCCTGCAGTCGCTTGGCCCATTTCGACCAACTGAGCTGCTCGCGCTCGACCGCGGAGTACGCCGCCCACCGCTCGAAGTCACCCGACTTGTTCGCTCGCTGCAAGTGGCCGAGTTCGGAGTTGGGGACGAGCACGCCGTCGTGCAGGAAGGCCGTGCCGATGCCGGTGCCGAGGGTCGTCAGCAGCACGAGGCCGTCGACGCCGCGCGCGGCGCCGTAGCGCGCTTCCGCGATACCGGCGACATCCGCGTCGTTCGCGAAGTGGATCTCGCGGCCGAGCCCGTCCTCGAAGAACTTCTCCGCCTCGAACCCGATCCATGTGTCGGCGACGTTCGCCGCCGACATCGTGCGGCCGTGCTTCACGATGGCGGGGAACGCCACGCCGAGCGGGATGTCCGAGTCGGTGACATCGAGCGTCTCGAGAACGCTCTGCACCGCGCGTAGAACGTCGGCGGGCTCGGCGCCCGCGGGTGTCGCCACTTTGACGCGGCCGCTGAGCAGCTCTCCCGCGTCGAGATCGACGAGTGCGCCCTTGATCCCCGTGCCACCGATGTCCACTCCGACCGCACGGGTCGCCTTCGTCGTCATGCGTCCAGCCTATCCAGGTCGCCGCCGCGTCTCGTTAGGATCAGAACGAGCACCATGGAAGGAGCCGCGATGTCCTCCGGCGAAGACAAGTACTGGTACAACCTCACCACCGGCGCGGTGGAGCGCGGCTTCGAGTCGCCCGCGATCGATCGTGCGGGTCCGTTCGACACCGAGGAAGAGGCGGCGAACGCGCCGCAGCTGCTCGCCGAGCGCTCGCGCGCGTGGGCCGAAGAAGACGCTGCCGAAGAGGAGTGACGGTCGGTCGCACGTCGTGACCGACCGCGGGACACCGGGCCGATAGTCTGGCCTTCGAGTCGACGCCGCATCTCGGCGCCGAGTGTGAGAGGACGCGATGGACAAGCAGCGGGACTTCGTACTGCGCACGATCGAAGAGCGGGGCGTGAAGTTCGTGCGGCTCTGGTTCACCGACGTGATCGGCACCCTGAAATCCGTCGCGATCGCGCCGGCTGAGGTCGAGGGTGCATTCGCCGAGGGTCTCGGCTTCGACGGCTCGGCCATCGAAGGACTGACGCGCACCTACGAGTCGGATCTGCTCGCGCATCCCGATCCGACGACCTTCCAGACCCTTCCGTGGCGCGGCGAGATCGACCCGACGGCGCGGATGTTCTGCGACATCACGACACCCGACGGGCAGCCCGCCGTGTCCGACCCGCGCCACGTCCTCAAGCGCACTCTCGCGAAGGCCGCCGATGCCGGGTTCACCTTCTACACGCACCCCGAGATCGAGTTCTACCTGCTGAAGTCGTCGTCCTTCGGACCCGACGGACCTGAGCCCGTGGACTCCGCGGGCTACTTCGACAACGTCCCCGGCGGCACGGCGCACGATTTCCGACGCCGCAGCGTACGGATGCTCGAAGACCTCGGCATCTCGGTCGAGTACAGCCACCACGAGGGTGGCCCTGGCCAGAACGAGATCGACCTGCGTTACGCCGACGCGCTGGCGACCGCCGACAACATCATGACCTTCCGCACCGTCGTCAAAGAGGTCGCGATCGAGCAGGGCGTCTACGCCACGTTCATGCCGAAGCCGCTGTCGGGCAAGCCCGGCAGTGGGATGCACACGCACATGTCGCTGTTCGAGGGCGACCGGAACGCCTTCTACGAAGAGGGCGCGCAGTATCAGCTCTCCAAGACGGGGCGGCAGTTCATCGCGGGCCTGCTGACGCACGCCAACGAGATCGCCGCCGTCACGAACCAGTTCGTCAACTCGTACAAGCGCCTCTGGGGCGGCGACGAGGCGCCCAGCTTCATCTGCTGGGGTCACAACAATCGCTCGGCGCTCGTCCGCGTGCCGATGTACAAGCCCAACAAGGGTCAGTCGACCCGTGTCGAGTACCGCGCTCTCGACTCGGCGGCGAATCCCTATCTGTCGTTCGCGCTCATGCTGGCCGCGGGTCTCAAGGGCATCGAAGAGGGTTATGAGCTGCCGCCCGAGGCGGAGGACAACGTGTGGTCGCTGACGGATGCCGAGCGCCGAGCGCTCGGCTATGCGCAGCTTCCGGCAAGCCTCGACCACGCGCTCGAGTACATGGAAGAGTCGGAACTCGTCGCCGAGACGCTCGGTGAGCAGGTGTTCAACTACGTCCTGCTCAACAAGCGCAAGGAATGGCAGGAGTACCGCTCGCAGGTGACGCCCTTCGAGCTGAAGAGCAACCTCGAGATGCTCTAGAGCTCATGTCGGGGCTCGAGCGCACGTCCGCCCGGACCGCGCTGGCGCGGGACGGCTTCGGAGAGATCGGCGAGGCCGACGAACTGTTGACCGAGCTCGCCGAGGTTCTCGGCATGCCGCGGGAGGAACTCCTCGCAGGGGCTGACGCGGCGGCCGACCCCGACGGCGCGCTCGCGGCGCTCGCCCGCGTCGCGCGACGCGACAACGCGGCTGTCGCGGCGGCGGTGCGACGCATCGGGCCGACACTGTGGCTGCTGCTCGGCGCATCGCTGGGTTTCGGCGAGTTCTACCTGCGCCACCCTGGTGAACTCGCCCACGTTCCCGGGCCGGGAGGTCATCTGCCGTCAGCCGAGGAACTCGTCGCGGAACTGCGCGATGCTGTGGGGGCGGATGCCGAGGGTTTCGCGTCGGCAGGCGACGAGAGCGCGTGGGTCGCGCTTCGCGTGCGCTACCGCCGTCTCCTCGCCCGCATCGCGGTCTACGACCTCGGCGCAGTCGATCCGGTCGAGGTGCTCGCGCCGGTCGCGGCCGCTCTTGCCGACGCGGCGGGCGCCGCGCTCGAGGCATCCCTCTGCGTGGCACGCACACGCGTGGCCGGGGGAGTCGCCGGTGCGGGGCTCTTTCCGCGCGATCAGGTCGCGGGCACGCACCTCGCCATCATCGGCATGGGCAAGACCGGCGCGCGCGAACTCAACTATGTCAGCGACGTCGACGTCATCTTCGTCGGCGGCGCTTCTGACGAGGTCACCGAAGCGGTCGGCGAGAGTCGCGTGATCGACATCGCCACGCGCCTCGCGGTGCAGACGATGCGCGGGATCTCCTCCATCGAGATCGAGCCGCCGCTGTGGGAGGTCGATGCCAACCTCCGCCCCGAAGGCAAGCAGGGAGCGCTTGTCCGCAGCCTCGCCTCTCATCTGTCGTACTACGACCGGTGGGCGAAGAGCTGGGAGTTCCAAGCTCTGCTCAAGGCTCGCCCGCTCGCCGGAGATCGCATGCTCGGAGAGGCATACGTCGCGGCGGTGCAGCCGAAGATCTGGACCAGTGCAGCGCGCGAGAATTTCGTCGACAGCGTGCAGCGCATGCGCGAGCGGGTGACCGACTATATTCCCGCCGCCGAGGTGCCCTATCAGCTCAAGCTCGGGCCGGGTGGCATCCGAGACATCGAGTTCACGGTGCAGCTGCTGCAGCTCGTGCACGGTCTCACCGACGACCGCATCCGCCAGCGGGGCACGCTCGACGCTCTGGAGTCTCTCGTCGGCGAGGGGTATATCGGCCGCACCGATGCCGCCGCCTTCGCTCGCGACTACCGGATGCTCCGCGTGCTCGAGCATCGAGCGCAACTGCGCGATCTGCGTCGCACGCATCTCATGCCGCAGTCGCCGGACGGGTTGCGCATCATGGCGCGCGCGTCGCGGCTGGCCGCGGATGGGCCGGCCGTGTGGGGGCTGTGGGAGGGGATCAAGCGCGAGGTGCGCGAGATCCACGTGCGACTCTTCTACCGCCCGCTGCTCTCGGCAGTTGCGGCGCTTCCGGCCGAGGAGCAGCAGCTCTCCACGAGCCAGGCGCACGACCGGCTCTCGGCGATCGGCTTCCGCGACCCGGCCGGAGCCCTGCGCCACATCGGCGCGCTGACGGGCGGATTGAGTCGCAAGGCGACGATTCAGCGCCACCTCATGCCGGTCATGATCCGCTGGTTCGCCGATGGTGTCGACCCGGACTATGGGCTGCTCGCGTTCCGCCGGGTGAGCGAGCGCCTCGGCAACACGCCGTGGTTCCAGCGGATGCTGCGCGACTCGTCGGGGGCGGCGGAGCGCCTGACCCGGGTGCTCTCGGGGTCGCGCTACATCGGGGAGCTGATGGAGTGGATCCCCGAGTCGGTCGCCTGGCTCGACGTCGAAGAGCAGCTGCGCCCGCGCGGCGGCCACGCTCTGCAACAGGAGGCACGGGCGATCCAGACGCGGCACGAGACGATCGCCGAGGCGATGGGCGCGGTGCGCGCCCTGCGGCGCCGCGAACTCCTGCGGCTGGCTTTCGGTTCGGTTCTCGGTACCCTGACGATCGACGAGCTCGCCGACGGGCTCACCACGGTCAGCGAGGTGACGATCCAGGCGACGTTGCGCGCCGTGCGCCGTGAGGTCGTTCCGCCCGAAGATGCGGCCCTCGACTTCTCGGTCATCGCGATGGGTCGGTTCGGCGGCGGCGAACTCGGATTCGGGTCGGATGCCGACGTGCTCTACGTGTACGAGCCGAACGGGCTCGACCCACAGCGGGCGCACGAGCTCGCGCTGCGCCTGGTCGCGGGCCTGCGCACCTATTCCGAAGACCAGCGCGTGCCGTTCGATCTCGATGCCGATCTGCGCCCCGAGGGACGCAACGGCCCGCTTGTGCGGTCGCTGGACTCGTACGCGGAGTACTACCGCCGCTGGTCGCTCTCGTGGGAGGCGCAGGCGCTGCTGCGCGCGCGGGGCGTCGCCGGCAGCGTCAAGCTGGTGCAGCGGTTCATGGCCCTCGCCGATGACGTCCGCTATCCGGGCCACGTCGCCGTGCAAGACCTGCGCGAGATCAAGCGCATCAAGGCGCGGGTCGAGAACGAGCGTCTGCCGCAGGGGATCGACCGCAGCCGCCACCTGAAACTCGGGCCCGGCGGCCTCAGCGACGTCGAGTGGCTCGTGCAGCTTCTGCAGCACGAGCACGCGCACAAGATCCCGGACATGCGCACCACCTCGACGCTCGGTGCGCTCGAGGCAGCGCGCGCCGCCGGTCTGGTTCCGGATGCCGCGGCCGAGCGCCTCGAACAGTCGTGGCGCCTCGCCAGCCGCCTGCGATCCGCCAACACCCTGCTGTCGGGCGATACGAGCGACGTCCTGCCCACCGACCGCGGCAAACTCGACGGAATCGGACGGCTTCTCGAGTATCCGCCCCGCTCGGCCACGCTCGTCGAAGAGGAGTGGCTGCGCACAGCCCGCCGCGCACGCCGCGACTTCGAGAAGCTGTTCTATGGCTGAAGACCGCCAGTGCGGCGATGACGCCGAGCTGCGCGCCCTGCGCGCCCGCGCGTACGGGGCATCCGCTGACATCGACGACGACCCCGATGCGGTGCGACGTCTTGCCGATCTCGAGCGGCAGGCGCGACGGGCGATCGATGACGCGCCCTCGGTCGTAGAGGACCGCACGCCGCACGATTCTCCGGGCGGGAAGGAGGACGAGACTCCATCAGCATCTCCGCAGCCCGTTGCTGATCAGCCCGACGCCCCGATCGTGGCGGCAAGCCCCGGGCGCCTCGCACGGCGCCGCCTCATCGTCGCGTGGGTGCTGTCGATCGTGGTGACGGCGACGCTGGCGGTCGCCGCGACGATCCTGGTCACGGGCGCCAACGCAGCCGGCGGATCTCACCGCGTCGCGCTTCTCGAGGTCGACCCCGCCTTCGTGCCGCCCTCGAACTTCCTGGGGGGAGACACTCGTGGCTTCGTCCCGTTCGAGGGTCTCACCGCCATCTCGACCACGGCGGGGCTCGGCGCCGAAGACGAGGAACCGTGCCTGGTCGTGATGACGACCGACGACTACAACGCCAGCGCCGATACCGGCACCCTCGAGGGAAGTGTGTACACCGGATGCCGCGCGCAGCAGTTCCCCGCATCGGCACAGTTCGTGATCGACGCCGCCTCGCCTGAGCCGCTGCGCGAGCGCTTCGGCACGGGTAGAGGCATCCGATTCGTGCTCGAAGACGGGCGCGTCGGCGTTTACGTGGACGGCTGAGCGCCACAGACGCCACAGGGCCCCGGGATGTCCCGGGGCCCTGTGTACTGCGTCAGATGAGGATCAGACGCCGAAGTACAGCTCGTACTCGAACGGGTGCGGCCGCGCGGCGATCGGCTTGATCTCGTTCTCGATCTTGTACTCGATCCACGTCTCGATCAGCTCGGGCGTGAAGACGTTCCCGCGGGTCAGGAACTCGTTGTCGGCGCGGAGCGCGTCAAGCGAGTCGAGCAGCGAGTTCGGCACCTGCGGGATGCTCTTCGCCTCCTCGGGGGGAAGCTCGTAGAGGTCCTTGTCGACGGGCTCGTGCGGCTCGATGCGGTTCACGATGCCGTCGATGCCGGCCATGAGCTGCGCAGCGAAGGCGAGGTACGGGTTGCCCGAGGCATCCGGAGCACGGAACTCGAGGCGCTTCGCCTTCGGGTTCGAACCCGTGATCGGGATGCGGATCGCGGCCGAGCGGTTTCCGGCCGAGTAGACCAGGTTGACCGGCGCCTCGTAGCCCTTGACCAGTCGCTTGTACGAGTTGATCGTCGGGTTGGTGAACGCGAGCACCGAAGGCGCGTGCGCGAGCAGACCGCCGATGTACCAGCGCGCCACGTCGGAGAGTCCGCCGTAGCCCTTCTCGTCGTAGAAGAGGGGCTTGCCCTCGAGCCACAGCGACTGGTGCACGTGCATGCCCGAGCCGTTGTCACCGAAGAGCGGCTTGGGCATGAAGGTCGCGACCTTGCCCCACTGCTCGGACGTGTTCTTGACGATGTACTTGAACTTCAGGATGTCGTCAGCCGCGTGCACCATGGTGTCGAAGCGGTAGTTGATCTCCTGCTGACCACCGGTGCCGACCTCGTGGTGCGAGCGCTCCAGGATGAAGCCCGCCTCGATCAGCTTGAGGGTGATGTCGTCGCGCAGGTCGGCCGTCTTGTCGACGGGGCTGACCGGGAAGTATCCACCCTTGTACGGGGTCTTGTTCGCCAGGTTGCCGCCCTCTTCGACGCGACCCGTGTTCCAGGCGCCCTCTTCGGAGTCGACGGAGTAGAAGCTCGAGTTCTGCTTCACCTCGTAGCGGACGTCGTCGAAGATGTAGAACTCGGCCTCGGGAGCGAAGAACGCGGTGTCGGCGATGCCGGTCGAGGCGAGGTACTTCTCGGCCTTCTTGGCGACCTGGCGCGGGTCCTTGTGGTAGATCTCACCGTTGCGCGGGTTGTAGATGTCGAAGATCATGACGAGGGTCTTCGCCTCGCGGAACTGGTCGAGGTAGGCCGTCGACACATCCGGGATCAGCTGCATGTCCGACTCGTGGATGTTCGCGAAGCCGCGGATCGACGAGCCATCGAAGAGCTGGCCGACGGTGAAGAACTCCTCGTCGACAGTCGAGGCGGGAATGTTGAAGTGCTGCTGCACACCAGGAAGATCCGTGAAACGGATGTCGAGGAACTTGACGTCCTCGTCCTTGATGAACTTCAGCACCTCAGATGAATCTTTGAACATGGAGTCTCCAAGATCGGGTGTGGAACCGGTTCGACGAAGTCGGGCTCGACTCGACGCTATCGGGGGAGGGTTGCCCACCAGTATCCCGCGTGTTTCGGGGATGTTACAGCGCCCCGGTTAGGCTGAGGAAGTGACGGATGCCCTGCGCGAGAACTCCTATCCTGGCGAGCGCCTGGGCTTCCCCGAGATCGGCGCCGGCAGCATCGCCCGGCCGGGCCGCCGCCTGGCCGCCCTCGCCATCGACTGGGCATGTGCGCTCATCGTGTCGATCGCGTTCTTCGCCTACGACTCGTTCGCCACGCTGGCGATCTTCGTCGCCGTGCAGGTCGTCTTCCTGCCGACACTCGGCGGCAGCCCCGGTCACAGGCTCCTCGGCCTGCGACTGCTACTCGTCCACGGTGGCTGGGTGGGCCTCTGGCGACCGATCGTGCGCACGCTGCTGCTGGCGCTGGTGATCCCCGCGGTGATCTGGGACGCCGACCAGCGCGGCCTGCACGACAAGGCCGCCGGCACGGTGCTGCTGCGCGGCTGACCCTTCGACGAGCTCAGGGACCGGTCGACGAGCTCAGAGACCGGTCGACGAGCTCAGGGACCGGTCGACGAGCTCAGGGACCGGTCGGCAGGCGCGCGACCAGCGTGAAGGTGCAGGGCACCCGGTCGCGCACGGCGTCGGGCCACACCCACGAGCCGGCCCGCTCGATCATCACCGGCGAATACTGCCAGGGCAGAGTGTCGCCCTCCGCGAAGGCGACGATCTCGAGCCCGGCGCCGATCACCGCCGTGATGATCTCGGAGATCGAGTGCGGGAACTCCCAGGTGCGGGTGCTCTGCACGGTGCCGTCGCCGACGTACGTGCCCTCTTCGTCCCACCCCTGCGCGCGACCATCGGGGAAGTAGCGATACGCCACCTGCAGATCGACGCCGCCCTCGTCGTCGAGCGTGAGCAGGAACGGATGACCATCGCGGATGTAGAACACGCCACCCGGGCGCAGCAGTGCGGCGACCTGCGCCGCCCAGCGGTCGAGATCGGCCAACCAGCCGATCGTGCCGATGCTCGTGTAGACCACGTCGAATCGGTCGCCGACGGCGGCCGCGGCATCCATCACGTCGGTGTGCACCCAGCGCGCGTCCAGGCCGAGCCGCTCCGCCAGCCGCGCTGCCGCCGCGAGCGCGGGCGCGGAGAAGTCGACGCCGACCACTCGCGCACCCGCGCGGGCGAGCGAGAGCGTGTCGGTGCCGATATGGCATTGCAGGTGGCACAGGTCGAGCCCCGACAGGCTCGACCCCGGAAGATATCGGGTCAAGACGGGAAGGTCGTCGCGGACCACGTCGCTCAAGTGATCGGGGTCATCGAAGGCATCCAACCCGTAGGCGACCTCGTGCAGCGGCACGCGCTCATCCCAGTTGGCGAGGTTGGCTGCGCGGGCGGCCTCCCAGCCGACAACGCGCTCTTCGGGTTGCGTCACCGGGGTCGCGGCGCGCGTGCGCGCGTCGGGTCGATTCCCTTGGGGATCGGCAGCGACGTGACCGACTGCGACACCGAGTCGACGCGCTTCACGACGGCGGCCATCGTCGTGCGGTCGACCTTCTTGGGCAGCGACTTGATCGTGCTCGAGAGCTTGTCGATCGACACGTCACCCTCACCGTGGCCCACGTAGATCACCTGGATCGGCACACCCGAGGCCACGCGCTGCACCTTCATCTTCTCGTCGTTGACGAGGCGGGTGAGCCGCCCGCGCGCACCTTCGGCGACGATGACGACGCCACCGCGACCGATGACGCGGTACACGGCATCCTGCGTCTTCGGGTTGACGCCGACGGGCATTTCGGATGCCACCCAGTTGCGACCGAGCGACGTCGAGAGAACGTGCCCCGATGCGCCGGGCATGCCGTCGAGCTTCTTGTACATCGCGCGCGAAGAGAGACGGGTCAGCGAGATCATCGCGCCGAGCACGCCGAGCATGAGACCGGTGAAACCCCAGAGGATGATGCTCCAGACAGCGACCGGCGGGATCAGGAACCCGACGAGCACGCCGAGGCCGACCGCAACCACGGCGATCGCGATGAGCATCCATGGCAGCCACGAGAACTCGGCCTTCGTGAACGTGTACAGCGAGCGCAGCTGCGCGAAGAATCCAGGGCGCTTCTCGGGCGCGGCACTGCGGGATGACATGCTGACAGCCTACCGTCGCAGCCCCGTCATCTCTTCACCCCGGCCTTCATCCTGGCGCTCTCGGGCGCCGCCTCCTCCCCAGGGGCGGGATCATCGGGAACCCTCCACAGATCGTCGGCGGCCGATCCGAAGCGCGGTGCGCTCGGCGACACTCGGACGATGGCGTCGACCCCACTTCCACTTCTCGAGACAAGCGTCGCTCTGCGGCGACTGGCCGCCACGGAAGCGCCTTACCTCGGATGGCTGCATGCCGAGACGCCGCAGACGGTGTGGGTCGACCCGGCGCTCATCCCCGAGCAGGCGTGGCGCTGCGACGGCGACGAACACGTCCTCGTGCCGGTAGACGTGGCCCGCGACGGTCGCGGGCACGCGGCGATCGTGCCGCACTGCCCGGAACGGCTCGGCGACGCCGTACGCGACGCTGTGCACCCCGGGGCTGCGGTGACGACCGCCGTGAGCCTGCTTCGCGCAGCAGCCGAGGCGAAGCGGCAGGGGTTGACGAGCGGAACGTGGTGGGTGGATGCCACAGGCCGACCCGTTCTCGCCCCCACCGTCGAGGGTTCACACTGGCGTGACGAGGCCACGGACGTCCTCGCCCGCCTCGCGCGCGAGGCGAGCGGGGCGCTCAGCGATGCCCTCGTGGCGTCCGGTGAGCTTCTCGCTCGCGAACGATGGTCGACGGCCGAGGCCGACGCGTGCGAAGAGGCTCTGTTCCGCGCCGCCGACCCCGTCCCGCTGTCGCAGAGGTCCGATCGCTTCGACCCCGGCGGCCGCGAAGAACCGCCACCCCGCCGCGCCGACACGCTGCGTCGCCACGCGTCTGCGCCACCCGCCGCGGAGACCTGGCTGGCGCAGATGACCGGCGCGGCCTGGGCCGAGCGCGTCGGCGAGGCTGCGCGCACCGTCATCGCCGCGCCCGATGCCCTGCGTGAGTGGGCGCGGCGGCGACGTCATGCCGGCGAGGGATCGGCACCGAAGGGTCGGCGACCACGTGCGCCGTGGCTCGTCGCGGCCGCGGTGGCGCTCACGATCATCGTCGCGGGAATGCTGTGGCCTGACGCAGCGAGCGACGCCGGCGGCGATCCCGCGACCACGCCCGTCGCCTCGGCCGCAGCCTCGCCGCCACAGCGACAGCCCTCCGACGACGCTCCCGATGCCGGCCCGTCGACGACGGCCGCACCCCGGGCCGACGCGTCCGGCCCGGGAGCGCTCGAGAGCGCAGCAACGGCGATTCTCACGGCGCTCGCAGCGTGCGCCGACGTCGCGGGCTCGTGCGCCGGCCTCATGGAGAACCCCGCCGCGAGTGCCCCCAGCGGCGTCGTGAGCACCGACACGCCCCGCGCCGTCACCCTGCTCGACGAGTACGGGGGAGTCGCGGTGTTCCGAGTCGAGGCATCCGATCAGCTGCCGCAGATCCTCGTGCTGGTCGCCGCAGACGGAAAATGGCTGGTCCGCGACGTATACGACGTCGCAGACCAGCCATGATCGCGCGGAACGGGCCCGTTCAGATGCCGAGCTGCGGCGTGAAGTCGGCGGCCTCGAGGCGGGCCTTGACGGCGCCCAGGAAGCGCGCGGCATCCGCGCCGTCGACGATGCGGTGGTCATACGAGAGCGCCAGGTAGACATAGGAGCGGATGCCGATGGCATCCGTGCCGCCCACCGACACGACCCCGGGCTCCTTGACGACGGCGCCCGTGCCGAGGATCGCGGACTGCGGCAGGAACACGACGGGCGTGTCGAACAGCGCGCCGCGCGAACCCGTGTTGGTCACCGTGAAGGTGCCGCCGGCGAGCTCGTCGGGCTTCAGCTTGTTGTCGCGCGTGCGTGCGGCCAGGTCGGCGATCTCGCGAGAGATGTCGGCCAGCGACTTCGAACCGGCATCGCGCAGCACCGGGGTGAGCAGGCCACGCTCGGTGTCGACGGCGATCGAGAGGTTCTCGGTTGCCGGGTAGACGATGTCGGTGCCATCGACCGTCGCGTTGATGACGGGGAAGGCCTGCAGCGCCTCGGCGGCGGCCAGCACGAAGAACGGCAGGAACGACAGCTTGCCGCCGGTCGCGGCGACGAAGTCCTTCTGCACGGACGAGCGGAACGCCGCGACCGCGGTCACGTCGACCTTGACCACCGTCGTGAGCTGCGCCGTCTGCTGCATGGATGCCACGGCACGCTCGGCGAGCACCTTGCGCAGTCGCGACATCGGCTGCGTCGTGCCGCGCAGCGGCGAGACTTCGAGTGTCGGCGCCGCGGGAGCGGCAGGGGCAGCCGGCGCCGCTGCGGCGGGCGCCGCCTTTGCTGCTTCAGCGGCCTGCAGCACGTCTTCCTTGCGGATGCGTCCACCGACGCCGGTGCCGGTGACCGATGCGAGGTCGATGCCCTGCTGCTGTGCCAGGCGACGCACGAGCGGCGTGACGTAGGTGGTGACGTCGTCTTCCGACACTGCGAGCGACGGTGCCGCGGGAGCCGGAGCAGCGGCAGGAGCCGGAGCAGCAGCGGGAGCTGGCGCGGCGGCCGGAGCCGGGGCAGCGGCTGCGGGAGCCGCAGGCGCGGGGGCTGCAGGGGCAGGCGCCGCAGGTGCGGGGGCCTCGGCGGCCAGCGTGGGCG
>JASCPF010000109.1 GCA_029959325.1 Microbacteriaceae bacterium PS02068 | reverse complement strand
GCTCGCGTCGGCGAGCGCGGCGCGCTCGTCTCGGGCGGCCAGGCGCAGCGCATCGCGCTCGCGCGGGCGCTGCTGCGGGGGTTCCCCGTGCTGGTCCTCGACGAACCGACGGCGGGCGTCGATCCGGATGCCTCCGACGCGCTGCTCACCGATCTGCTGAGCGCCGTCGGCGCCGACCAGGCCGTCGTGCTGATCTCGCACGTGACCGTGCCCGACGGCCTCGTCGACCGCACCGTCCGTCTCGTCGAGGGGCGGGTCGCGGCGTGACCGACGACGAGGGCGGCGCGGGCAGCGGGGATCATCCGAGCGGCCCGAGCGGCAGCGCCGACTCGCCCCGAGTCCGCCGCGCCACGCGCGACGACGCCGCAGCCATCACGCGCGTGCGCGTTGAGACCTGGCGCGTCGCCTATGACGGCCTCATCGCGCCCGAAGTTCTCGATCGCCTCGACATCGCGCGTGAGGCCGCCGTGCGTGCGGCCCGGTGGGACGAGCACCACGCCGACCCACGCGCGGTGAACCTCGTCGCCGAGCGCGGCGGCGAGATCGTCGGCTGGGCCGCCGCCGGCCCCGCAGACCCGACGCAGGGTCGCGAGTTCCGACGCCACGGGCAGGTGTTCGCGATCTACGCGCTGCCCGGCCAGTGGGGTCTCGGCGTCGGCCACGCGCTGATGACGGCGGCGGAGAAGCACCTCCGATCAGCCGGGTTCCGCGACGCCCTGCTCTGGGTGCTCGAGGGGAACGACCGTGCCGCCGCGTTCTACGAGCGCCACGGCTGGCGGGAGGACGGCGGAACGCTCGTCGACGACAGGCTCGTCGGCGGCGATGCCGCGCACGCGCTGCACGAGCGGCGCCGCGTCAAGACCCTCTGACTCCCACTCACCGTTGCCAGGTGGCGCGAAAGCAGGCTGAATCGACCGAAACACCGGCTCCGGAGCCTCCGCGGGGAGATCCAGCCTGCTTTCGGAACCGATCAGAGGTCGCGCCCGAAGGCCACGACGTCAGCATGCGACGGGATGCGCGTGAAGCCGAGGCGCGGATAGAAGGCGATCGCGCCCTCGTTGCGCGCATCGGCGGCGAGATGCACGCCGCTCACACCGCGGGTGCGCAGCACCTCGACCAGGGTCTCGATGAGGCGCCTGCCCCAGCCCTGGCCCTGCAGCTCGGGCAGCAGGTCGATGTGCAGATGCGCGGGGTAGGTGTCACCGAACGGCTCAGCACCAGCCCGGCGCCCGTAGGCGTAGGTCACCACGGCATCCTGCCGCGTGCGCTCAGAATCCGGTCCATCCCCCACCGCCGGCACCGGCCAGCGCTCCGCGAACCGCGGCCACCACTCGGTGGCGAACCAGTCCTCGAACCCACGCGTGTCGTCGGTGCCCACGACGTACCCGACGACTCGGCCGTCGTCCTGCTCGACGACGAACGCGAGGTCGGGATGCCTCGCCACGTACGGCAGCACGAACACCTCGCCCCACAGGTCGTCGTCGGTGAGGATGCCCGTGGCGTCGGCCCCGGCATCCGCCGTCTGCAGGCAGATCTGCGACAGTGCGGCCTCATCGCCGGGTCGGAAGGGGCGCATGCTGGCCATCCCCTCAGCCTAGAGTTCCCGCCCCGGGATGTGTCCGTCCCCGCAGATCAGCTCAGACAGCCGGCGCCGCCACCTCGCGCGCTTCGGCCTCGGCCGCTGCGGTGATGCGCTGGGCCATGCCGCGGAAGATGAAGCCGTGGAACGGCAGCACCGCGAGCCAGTACAGCCGACCCGGCAGCCCCGACGGGAAGAACACGGCGCGCTGACGGTAGCGCGAGCCTCCGGATTCCGTGGGCTCGCACTGCAGGTCGAGCCAGGCGAGCCCGGGCACCTTCATCTCGGCGCGCAGCCGCAGCAGGTGGCCGGCATCGACCTTCTCAACGCGCCAGAAATCGATCGCGTCGCCGACCGCGACGCGCGACCGGCTGCGGCGGCCACGTGAGAGTCCGACGCCGCCGATCAGGCGATCCATCCAGCCCCGCAGCGCCCAGAGGAGCGGGGCCGAGTACCAGCCGTTGGTGCCGCCGATGCCCGCGATCACCGCCCACAGGGCCTCCGGCGGCGCGGTCGTGTCCATCGTCTGCAGGTCGGTGTAGACCGTGCGCCCGGCCCATTCGGGGTCGGAGGGCAGCGGATCCGACGGGATGCCGCTGACCTCGGCATCCTGCCAGCTCGTCTCGACCGTGTCGGCCTCGACCCGCCCGAGCGCGAGCGCCACCGCTCGGCGATAGGGGGTGAGCCCGCCCTCGGGCTGCGGGATGAGCGCGTCGACGTCGTGGTCGTCCATGACGCAGTCGTGCTGCAGCGACGCGATCAGCGGGCGCGCGATGGTGCGCGGCACGGGCGTGACGACGTTCACCCAGTGCGACGCGAGCCCCGGGGTCAGCACGGGCAGGGGCGCGATCGGTCGCTGCGGCAGCCCGGCCTCGACGGCGTAGCCGTTCATCATCTGGCCGTAGCGCAGCACGTCGGGCCCGCCGATGTCGACCGCGCGGTTCACGTCCGGCGCCACCCGCGCGGCGCCCAGCAGGTAGTGCATCACGTCGCGGACCGCGATCGGCTGGATGAAGTTGCGCACCCATTTCGGCGCGGGCATATACGGCAGCACCTCGGTCAGGTGTCGGATCATCTCGAACGATGCCGAGCCCGATCCGATCACGACGCCCGCCTGCAGCTCGAGGGTCGGCACGCCGCTGCGCAGGAACACCTCGCCCACCTCGACGCGCGACCGCAGGTGCGGACTCAGCTCGACCCCGTCGGGGTGCAGGCCGCCGAGGTAGACGATGCGGCCGACGGATGCCTCGGCTGCCGCCGCCGCGACCGTCCGCGCGGCGGCGAGGTCGGCGTCTTCGAACCCCTTCCCCTGCCCCATCGAGTGGATGAGGTAGTAGAGCACGTCGACATCGGCGCAGGCATCCCCGACCGGCTCGGCGTCGGTCGCCGATCCCTCGACGACCTCGACGTCGTCGCCCCATTCGAAGGCCGCGAGGCGTGCGGAATCGCGCACCAGCACGCGCACGCGATACCCCGCCGCCAGCAGGCGCGGCACGAGGCGCCCGCCGATGTAGCCCGTCGATCCGAGCACGAGCGCACGCGGCGCCGTGCCGTCGCCGCGTGGGACGGCACGCAGGGACTCTTCACGACCGGTGGGGCTCGTCAGCTCGCTCATTCTCCGAGACTAAGCGCGCCGCACGCCGACAGACAGTGCCTTGCGCCCCGACTCCCGTCGCTGTACCGGAACGGGCTCAGCGCCGCGTCAGCGGCGACCGGTGCCGAACACGCCGCGGATGACGGAGTTCAAGATCGTCTGCGTCGACTTCGAGTTGAGGATCTTGTCGAGCGGCGAGGCATCCGCCTTGCGCGTCGTGCGCGAGCGCGACGCGCCGCCGCTGGCCTTCATGAGCCGGTCGTATTCGCGCTGGCGCTCCTTCTCGGCGGCGGCATCGGCCTTCGCCACTGCGGCCTGCTGCTTGGCGAGCTCTTTCTCGGTCTCCGCCTGCTGCTGGGCGGCCAGCACCGCGGCCTCTTTCTCGGCAGCGGCGTTCATCTTCGCCGTGAGGATCTCGCGCGCCGACTCGGGATCGACGGCCGTGCCGTAGCGCGACAGCAGGGGCGATGCCGCGACGGCGGCATCGATCTGCGCGTCGGGAGTGGGCGACATGAGCCCCTGCGGCGCGCGCAGGCGGGTCCAGGCGACGGGCGTCGGGGCGCCCTTCTCGCTCATGACCGTGACGATCGCCTCGCCCGTGCCGAGCTCTTGCAGCGTGCGCTCGAGGTCGTAGCCGCTCTTCGGGTAGGTGCCGACCGTCGCGCGCAGCGCCTTCGCGTCGTCAGGGGTGAAGGCGCGCAGCGCATGCTGGATGCGCGAGCCGAGCTGACCGAGCACGTCGGCCGGCACGTCTTTGGGCGTCTGTGTCACGAAGAAGACACCCACGCCCTTCGAGCGGATGAGCCGCACGGTCTGCGTGATCTGCGCGACGAAGTCCTTCGAGGCATCCTTGAACAGCAGGTGCGCCTCGTCGAAGAAGAACACGAGCTTCGGCTTCTCGGGGTCGCCGACTTCGGGCAGGATCTCGAACAGCTCGGCGAGCAGATACATGAGGAACGTCGAGAACAGGGCGGGCTTGTCGGCGACGCCGGGCACCTCGAGCAGCGAGATGATCCCGCGTCCGTCGGCGGCGGTGCGCAGGAAGTCGCGCACGTCGAACTCGGGCTCGCCGAAGAAGACGTCGGCCCCGCCGTCGGCGAAAGTGATGAGCTCGCGCAGGATCACGCCGACCGTCGCCGCCGACAGCCCGCCGAGGTCCTTCAGCTCGGGCTTGCCCTGGTCGCTCGTGAGCCACGTGAGCACGGCACGCAGGTCAGCGAGGTCGACGAGCGCCAACCCGTTCTGGTCGGCGTAGTGGAACACGAGCCCGAGGCTCGACTCCTGCGTCTCGTTCAGGCCGAGCACCTTGCTCAGCAGCAGCGGGCCGAAGCCCGAGATGGTCGCGCGCACCGGCACGCCCTTGCCGATGCCGCCCAAGGCGAAGAACTCGACGGCGGATGCCACGGGCATCCACTCCTGCCCGATCGCCTGCGTACGCGCGATCAGCTTGTCGCTCGGGGTGCCCGGAGTCGCCATGCCCGAGAGGTCGCCCTTGATGTCGGCGGCGAACACCGGCACGCCCTTGGCGGCGAGCTGCTCGGCCAGCCCCTGCAGCGTGCGGGTCTTGCCGGTGCCGGTCGCTCCCGCGACCAGCCCGTGCCGGTTCATCATGCCGAGCGGCACGCGGATCTGCGCGGTGGCGACCGGATCGCCGTTCAGCAGCGCGCCGAGATCGAGCGTCTGCTCGGCGAAGGTGTAGCCCGCCGTGATCGCGTCGATCTGGGCCGCATCGAGCGGTCCGGATGCCGCGGGCGCCGTCGGCGCGGGAGCCGCGGCGGCTGCCGGGGCCGGTTCGGGGGCGGCCGCAGGGGCATCCGGCTCCTCAGCGGCCTGCGGC
>JASCPF010000108.1 GCA_029959325.1 Microbacteriaceae bacterium PS02068 | reverse complement strand
GGCAAACGTGCTGTGGGCGTCGCGCCCGCGACGGCTGTGCCCGCCGCGGCCGCGAGCCCGGCACCCGCCGCGACCGCCTCGGTTCCCGCCGCGACTACCTCGGTCGCCGCGACTACCTCGGTCCCCGCCGCGGCTACCTCGGTCCCCGCCTCGGTTCCCGCCGCGACTACCTCGGTCCCCGAGCCTGTCGAGGGGTCGTCCCGCGCCGAGACCGAACCGGCAACCCCGGTCGCACCCGTCGTGCCGACGGGGCCGCTCACGCTCGCCCAGGTGCGCGACGCGTGGCCCGAGGTGCTGCAGCAGCTCGAGCCGATCAGCCGCTCGTCGTGGCTGCTCGCCACCGCCGCCACGCCCGTCGCCTACGCCGACGAGGTGCTCACCCTCGCGTTCCAGAGTCACGCCGACGTGGCATCGTTCAAGAAGCTCGCTGCGGGCAAAGGGCCGAGCGAAGACTTGCGCGGGGCGATCCTCGCCGTCCTCGGCGTCCGCGTGAAGTACGTCGCGCGGCACGATTCCGAGACTCCTCCGGCAGGCGGAGAGCCCGGGGGGCTGGGCAACCCGGGGCCGCCCGATCTCGGGCCGAACCCCGGCGGAGGCGCATCTCGCGTCGCGCCGCCCGCTCCGCGTGCGGCCTCGCCCGAGGGCGCGCCCACTGCGCGCATGGCGGCCGGTCCGTCGCGCCCGCAGGCATCCGCACCGTCGCGCCCGCAGGCATCCGCCTCATCGTCTTCCACCTCGGTCCGCGGCGCTTCCGCCGCCCCGGTCACGGAGTGGGCGGTCGCGACGATCCCGTCCGACAGCACCGGCGGCGCGCTCGCCACCCAGCTCGCGGTCGATGACGAGCCCGAGGATGCCGCCGCGGCGCCCGTCCGCGCGTGGACTCCCGAGCGCGACGGCGAGGTCATCCCCGTGACCGATGTCCCGCCCGACGACGAGTACGACGCACCCCCGCCGCCCGACGACGACGCCCCGGTGCCGGCACGTGCTCCGGTCGCCGTGGAACGGCCCGTCGCCGAGTCCGGAACCCGGGCGCAGAACGCGCCCGCTACCGAACAGCGCGGGCAGCGCGGGCCGCGCGCCCCGCGCGCGAACGGCATCGAGCGTGTCGGCGAGGCTGTCGTCCGCCAAGTGCTCGGCGCCACCTACGTCCGTGACGAGCCCTACACCCCGCCGACGAGGTTCAACTAGGCATGTACGACGGCATCGTCCAAGATCTGATCGACGAGTTCGGCCGACTTCCGGGCATCGGCCCGAAGTCGGCCCAGCGCATCGCGTTCCACATCCTGCAGTCCCCGACGTTCGACGTGACACACCTGTCGCAGCTACTCGGAGAGCTGCGCGAGCGCGTGCGATTCTGCGAGATCTGCGGCAACGTCAGCGAACAGGACCGCTGCGCGATCTGCCGCGACCCACGCCGCGACGGCACGCTGATCTGCGTCGTCGAAGACGCGAAGGATGTCTCGGCGATCGAGCGCACCCGAGAGTTCCGGGGCCTCTACCACGTGCTCGGCGGCGCGATCAGCCCGATCGCGGGCATCGGACCCGACGACCTGCGCATCACCCAGCTCATGCAGCGGCTCGCCGACGGCACGGTGCAAGAGGTCATCCTCGCGACGAACCCCAATCTCGAGGGCGAGGCGACGGCGACGTATCTCAGCCGCCTGCTGCATTCCCTCGAGATCCGCGTGACCCGGCTCGCGTCGGGGCTGCCGGTCGGCGGCGACCTCGAGTACGCCGACGAGGTCACCCTCGGACGCGCCTTCGAGGGCCGCCGGACGGTCTGATGCCCGCCGCCGTCTGCCGAGTGCCGGGGTCGGCATGGCTCCGACGGACTCCTGCCAGCTAGCGAAGAACCTCCACCAGCGCGACCCACGAGATGATCAGTGCCGCCATGATCGCGAGGATCGACCCGGCGGCGAAGACCGCGAGCCCCGCCGTGGGCGACCCTGCGATCAGCAGGATCGAGCCGATCAGGTAGGCGAGCGGTGCGACGAACCCCACGAGCGCCTTGAACGTTCGGCCGCGATTCTCGGGCGCATGATTCTCGAAGATGCGCCGCGTCGCCTGCGCGGGAAACACAGCGCAGACCGCGCTCACGACAACCATCGCCACTCCGTACGCAGCTGGCGTGATGTCGGGAATCAATCCGATCGCAGAGGCCGTGAGGGCCAGGACGAGCCCACCGATGCCGGCGGCGAGGCGCGAGGTCAGCGATGTCGCCTTCACGATCTCGGTGATGTTCACGCTGGCCGCGACGATCACGAGACCCGCCAGGGCAGCGGTCGCGCCGACCAGCGCGACATTGAACTCGTGCCAGTTCTCCACGGCATCCATGCTCGGATGCTACCGGGCGCGGCCACCTCCGCGGCTCGTGACACATGGTCATGCGGGCATGCGCGCGTCTTTAGAATGGTGCGGGCGGGGCATCCCTCGCCTCCCCGGCCCGCTCGGCCGGATCCCCATCTCACGCAGTCATGCAGACACGCCGGGAGTTCCACACGTGGCGCTGATCGTCCAGAAGTACGGCGGGTCGTCCGTCGCCGACGCCGAGAGCATCAAGCGGGTCGCGAAGCGCATCGTCGACACCCGCCGCGCCGGCCATGATGTCGTCGTCGCGGTGAGCGCGATGGGCGACACGACCGACGAGCTGCTCGACCTCGCCCACCAGGTGGCGCCCATCTCGGCGCCGCGCGAGCTCGACATGCTGCTCAGCTCGGGCGAGCGCATCTCGATGGCGCTGCTCGCGATGGCGATCCACTCGATGGGCTTCGAGGCGCGCTCGTTCACCGGCAGCCAGGCGGGCATGATCACGGATGCCACGCACGGCGCTGCCCGTATCGTCGACGTCACGCCGATCCGCCTGCGCGAGGCGCTCGACGAGGGCGCGATCGTCATCGTCGCCGGGTTCCAGGGATTCAATCGCGACACCCGCGACATCACGACGCTCGGTCGCGGCGGGTCTGACACGACGGCGGTCGCGCTGGCGGCCGCGCTGCAGGCCGACGTCTGCCAGATCTACAGCGACGTCGACGGCATCTTCACCGCCGACCCGCGCGTCGTGCCGAAGGCCCGGAAGCTCGATGTCGTCTCGTCGGAAGAGATGCTCGAGCTCGCCGCCAACGGCGCGAAGGTCCTGTATATCCGCGCCGTGGAATATGCCCGCCGCCACGGCGTGATCATCAACGCCCGATCCACGTTCAGCTCCGGCCAGGGCACGTTCGTGCTCGCCCCGGGCATGACCGTTCCGGCCGCCATCGCGGCCATCGCAGAGGAGTCCGCCATGGAAGAGCCCATCGTCGCCGGCGTCGCCACCGACCTCAGCCAGGCCAAGATCACGGTCATCGGCGTGCCCGACGTGCCCGGCAAGGCGGCCGAGATCTTCACCGTCGTCGCCAAGAGCGGCGCGAACGTCGACATGATCGTGCAGAACGTGTCAGCAGCCGCCACCGCGCGCACCGACATATCGTTCACCCTGCCGAAGTCCGACGCAGCCACCGCCCTGCGGGCGCTGGCCGCCGAGCAGCCCGGCATCGGGTTCGAGAGCCTCGTGCACGACGACCAGATCGGCAAGCTCTCGGTCGTCGGCGCCGGCATGCGCACGCACTCGGGTGTCTCGGCGACCCTCTTCGAGGCGCTGTCGACGGCGGGCGTGAACATCGAGATGATCTCGACCTCAGAGATCCGCATCTCGGTCGTCGTCCGCGGCGACGACCTCGCCGGCGCGGCGCGGATCGTCCACACCGCCTACGGGCTCGACGGCGACACCGACGCGGTCGTCCACGCCGGCACCGGTCGCTGAGAGCGGGTCTCGTTGCGCGCGCACGGGCAATCTTGCCGGCGCGACGTGTTGCCTCGTGACGGGTGAGGTGACAGCACGCGACGACGAAATCTCTGGCGGCGCGCGCAGTCTGTGTGTGGGCGATCTTGTCGGCCCAAGTTGTCGCATCACGACGGGTGAGGCAACAACATGCGACGACGAAATGCCCGCGGGGCGCGTTTCGCTGCCGCACGCCGCCCACCCGGGCGTATTTGTCGTCGCGGGGCGTTGCCTCGTAGCGGGCGAGGTGACGACACGCGACGATGAAATCTCTGACGGAGCGAGCGGCCCGCGTGTGGGCGATCTTGTCGGCGCGACGTGTCGTGTCGTGACGGGTGAGGTGACAGCACGCGACGATGAAATCTCTCGCGGCGCGAGCGGCGCGGGTGTGGGCGGTCTTGTCGGCGCGAGGTGTCGTGTCGTGACGGGTGAGGTGACGACACGCGACGACGAAATGGCTCGCGCGCGCGTTTCGCCGCGCGCGCGTTTCGCCGCGAGCGCGCGTTGACACCGGCGCGGCCCGGGTCAGGGGAGCCGCTGGGCTACGACGGCATCCCAGACGACGTCTGCGACCGAGGCCTTGGTGCCGGATGCCTCGGCGACCGGCCCCGACGCCGCGATCACGACGACGGCGTTGTCGGCCGACTCGAAGCCTGTCGCCCAGCCGACCTCGTTGACGACCAGCAGGTCGGCGCCCTTGCGCTCGCGCTTGCGTGCGGCGCGGGTGAGCAGGTCACCCGGTGCCTCGTCGTCGCGGCGCGTCTCGGCGGCGAACCCGACGATCGTCTGACCTGGTCGCCGCGTCGCCGCGAGCCCGGCGAGGATGTCAGGCGTCTGCACCAGCGCGAGCGAGGTGAGCGGGCCGTCCTCCTTGCGCAGCTTCTGGTCGGCGACCCGCTCGGGCCGGTAGTCGGCGACGGCGGCGACCATCACGACCACGTCAGCGGCGACCGAGGCATCCGTCATCGCGCTCTCGAGCTCTGACGCCGTACCGACCCTGACGAGGTGGATGCCGGGATGCCCGGCAACCGGCGTGAGCACGCCGTCGTCGACGTGGGCTGCGATCAGGTCGACCTCGGCCCCCCGGCGTGCCGCGGCGAGAGCGATCTCGACGCCTTGACGCCCGCTCGAGCGGTTGCCGATGAAGCGCACCGGGTCGATCGGCTCGCGCGTGCCGCCGGTCGACACGACGACGCGCAGGCCCGCGAGGTCGCCGCCGCCGTCGCCGCCCGCGCCGTCGCGGGGTGCCGCGG
>JASCPF010000107.1 GCA_029959325.1 Microbacteriaceae bacterium PS02068 | reverse complement strand
GGGCGCCGGCGCGGCGGGCGCGAACGCGGCGCGCGCCGGCGCGGCGCCGTCAGCGCCAGAGCACGGCGAGGGCGGCGTTGACGAAGGTCAGGATGCCGATGAGCCAGAAAAGCGCGGGGGCGACCGAGCCGGTCTTCCGCTGGCGCCCGGTGCCGATGCCGAGGAGCGCCCCGATGATCAGCAGGATCACGAGCTTGACGCCGATCTTGGCGTAGTTCAGCTCGTACGAGATGCCCCACGGAGCTGCGAGTGCGAGGCCCGCGACAGCGGCGATGAGCATGCCCCAGGTCATGAGGGGCGTGACGCGGCGGCGCCCGACGGCCTCGACGACCCACGACCCGAAGAGGATCGCGAAACCGGTCAGGTGGACGAGGACGACAGCGTGCCGCAGGATCTCCATACCCTCAGCCTATCTGAAGGCGGCGCGCGCGAGGCAATCGGGGCACGCCCCGGTCAGGCGCGCAGCTCGCGCAGCAGCAGCGCCGTGCGCAGGGCCGCGTCGGCGGCCTCGGCGCCCTTGTCCTCGCGCGAGTCGGGCAGGCCGGCGCGGTCGAGGCCCTGCTGCTCGTCGTCGAGGGTCAGCACGCCGAAGCCCACGGGCTTGCCCGCGTCGAGCGCGACCCGGGTGAGCCCGTCGGTCGCGGCCGACGAGACGAACTCGAAGTGCGGGGTTCCGCCTCGGATGATCACGCCGAGTGCGACGACCGCGTCGGCCCCGGCATCCAACGCCGCCTTCGCGGCGACGGGCAGCTCGAACGAGCCCGGCACACGCACGGTGCTCCACGACGCGCCGGATGCCTCGAGCACCCGCTCCGCGCCGGCGATGAGCCCCTCCGTGATGACGTCGTGCCAGAGTCCCGCGATGACGACGACGCGCAGCCCCGTCGCATCGATCGGGCGGGTGGCGGGGGCTCCGTGGCCGCTCATGCGCGCTCCTCCGTGTCGGTGTTCGTGCCGGCGCCGGTCGCAGCGCCCGTGGCGGTGGCCGTGCCGTAGGCGAGGGCCTCTTCGAGCTCCGCGGCGCCGATGATGTGGCCCATGCGGTCGCGTTTGGTCTCGAGGTACTGGTGGTTGTTCGCACCGACTCCGACGAGCAGCGGCACCTGCTCGACGATGTCGAGGCCCAGTTCACGCAGCTGCTTGACCTTGTCGGTGTTGTTGGTCAGCAGGCGGATGTGCTCGACCCCCAAATCGCCGAGGATGCCTGCCGCTGCCGCGTACTCGCGGGCATCGGCGGGCAGGCCCAGCGCGAGGTTCGCGTCGACCGTGTCGAGCCCGCGCTCCTGCAGGCTGTACGCGCGCAGCTTGTTGATGAGCCCGATGCCGCGTCCCTCGTGGCCGCGCATGTAGATCACGACGCCGCCGTCCTTGTTGATGGCTTCCAACGCGGCATCCAGCTGCGGTCCGCACTCGCACTTGAGCGAGCCGAAGGCCTCGCCGGTCAGGCATTCCGAGTGCACGCGCACGAGCGGGGCGGCGTCGGTGAGGTCTCCCGAGACGACCGCGATGTGGTCGGTGCCGGTCACACGGTCTTTGTAGGCGAGGAACCGGAAGTCGCCGTGCGACGTCGGCACGTGTGCTTCGGCGCGCAGGCTCACGCGGCGGCGCGGCGTGTGGTCGACGGGCGCCGCGCTGGGCGCCGTGTTGTCGAGGTGCGCGATCAGCTGCTCGATCGTGATGACCGGGATGCCTTCGCGCTCGCCCATCTCGAGCAGGCCGGGCAGGCGCATCATCGACCCGTCTTCGGCCACGACCTCGCCGATCGCGGCGACCGGCTGCAGCCCCGCGAGCCGCATCAGGTCGACGCCGGCCTCGGTGTGGCCGGCGCGCTCGCGCACGCCACCGTCGACGGCGCGCAGCGGCAGCACGTGGCCGGGGCGGATGACGGAGCTGGGGGTGGATGCCGGGTCGGCCAGCACGTTCAGGGTGTGCGACCGGTCTGCCGCGCTGATGCCCGTCGACACGCGATCGGCGGCGTCGACGCTCACGGTGTATGCGGTGCCGCGGGCGTCTTCGTTGACCGCGACCATCGGCGGCAGATCGAGGCGGTCGGCCCAGTCGGCGGGCATCGGCGCGCAGAGGAAGCCGCTCGACCAGCGGATGGTCCAAGCGAGCCACTCGGGGGTCGCGAGCTCTGCCGAGAGGATGATGTCGCCCTCGTTCTCGCGGTTCTCATCGTCGGCGACGATGACGGGCTTGCCCGCGCGCAGCGCGTCGAGCGCTTCGGCGATCGTGGAAAGGCTCATCGTGAGCCTCCTTCGTGGGTGTCGTTCGTGGGGAGGGTGAAAGAGAGCAGGCGCTGCACATGGCGCGCAAGGATGTCGGTCTCGAGGTTCACGCGGTCGCCGACGGTGCGGAGCCCGAGTGTCGTGACCTCGAGCGTCTCGGGGATGAGCGAGACCTCGAACCACTGTTCGGCCTGCTCGGCGGGCGAGACGGCCGACACGGTCAGCGAGACCCCGTCGACGGTGATCGAGCCCTTGTCGACGACGAGCGGCGCGAGATCCTGGGGAAGCGAGATGCGCACGACCTGCCACTGCGCGCCGGGCCGCACCTCGAGCACCTCGCCGGTGCCGTCGACGTGGCCCTGCACGATGTGGCCGCCCAGACGGGTGTGCGTCGCGAGCGCGCGCTCGAGGTTGACGGGCGTGCCGGGCGCGATGCCCGCGAGGCTCGTGACGTCGAGGGTCTGGCGCATGACGTCGGCGGTGAACCAGTCCGGGCCGTGGTCGGTCACGGTGAGGCACACGCCGCTGACGGCGATGGAGTCGCCGTGCGCGGCATCCGACACCGCGATCGGGCCGCGGATGGTCACCACGACGCCGTCGCCCGACGGCTCGACGGCCGTCACTTCGCCGCGTTCTTCGATGATTCCCGTGAACATCAGGACTCCCGTCCGGTCGTTGGGTGAGCGTGCTCCGCTCCCTGAGCATGCTCCGGTCCCCGAGCATGCTCCGGTCCCCGAGCGTGCTCCGGTCCCCGAGCGTGCTCCGGTCCCCGAGCGTGTCGAGGGGTCGCCACGATCAGCAGATCGTCGCCCAGCCGCTCGATCGACGACACATCGAGCCGCCGCTGCTGGTCGATCCCGGCGACGCCGAGGTCGCCCAGTGCCAGGCGGTCGCCGCCGATCAGCGTCGGCGCGACGTACACGAGCAGCTCGTCGACGAGCCCGGCGCGTAGGAACGACGAGGCGAGCGTCGGGCCGCCCTCGACGAAAACGCGGTGCGTGCCGAGCTCGCGCAGGCGATCGAGCAGGTCGGGCAGGTCCTCGCCCTCGTCCTGCATGAGGGGGAGGGGATGCCTCCGCACCTGCGCTTCTTGCGGCACGGCGCGCGTGCCGACGACGACCGGTCGCGGTTGATGCTCGTAGAGCGACCCGTCGGGCCGCCGCGCGGTGAGCGCCGGATCGTCGGCCAGCAGCGTGCCCGAGCCGACCACGATCGCGTCGGCGAGAGCCCGCCGCCGGTGCACGTCGGCGCGCGCGGCCGGGCCGGTGATCCACTGGCTCGTCCCGTCGGATGCCGCGGCGCGGCCGTCGAGCGACTGCGCCCACTTCACGGTGAGGTGCGGGCGACCGAGTCGCTGCACGGTCAGCCACGAATCGAGCAGGGCGGCCCCGTCAGCCTCGAGAACGCCGCTCTCGACCGCGACTCCGGCGCTGCGCAGGCGCTCGCCGCCGCCGCCCGACTGAGCGCCGGGATCGCTCGTCGCGTACACGACACGAGCGACGCCCGCGTCGATCAGCGCCTGGGCGCATGGCCCGGTGCGGCCGGTGTGGTTGCAGGGCTCGAGCGTCACGACGGCGGTCGCGCCGCGCGCGGCATCCACCCCTCGCTCCGCGAACAGCGTCGTCAGCGCGTCGACCTCGGCGTGCGGCGTGCCCGCGCCGCGGTGCCAGCCCTCGGCGAGGACGTCGCCCGACGGCGACAGCAGCACGGCGCCCACCTGCGGGTTGAGCCCGCGCGGGCCGTTCAGGGCGAGCGCGAGGGCGCGCCGCATGGCATCCTGCTCACGCTCGGCACTGCTGGCTGGTCTCACCGGATGATCCTTCGTCAGGACTCCGGGGGTTCGATGCGCGATCAGCGCGGCGGGCGCCGTGAACGGCGCCGCCCGTGCTGCCTCCCATCCGGACTAGCGAGTACTTCACAAGGAAGTTCTCGCATCACCGTCGGTCCCGGAATTCCACCGGATCAACCCTCGCGTCTTGCGGACGCGGGGGCTCGCGGACTGTCACCGCCGGTTCGGATTCACACCGACCCCGGAGCACGTTGTACTGCTCTTGATCCTACTCAACGCGCGCGTGGCCGGTTCATTCCCGGCATCCGGCGTCACACGGTCGCGTCAGAGCGCGCTCTCGCGCACATCGTCGAGCGTGACGGCTCGCCCCGTGGCATCCCACACCGCGAGCCGCGCGGCGAGCCACCCGTTCCGCCCGTGCACGGCGGGGCCGGGCGGCGTCGAGGCCGAGCAGAGGTAGACCCCCGGCAGGGGCGTGCGCCACGGATGCCGCGACAGCACCGGGCGCACGATCGCCTGGCGCATCGTGAACGCACCGCCCGAGATGTCGCCGCCGATCGTGGCGGGGTTCTGCGCCTCGCGCTCCGAAGCCGGCGTAGCGTGCATCGCGAGCACGCGGTCGCGGAGCCCCGGGGCGAACCGCTCGAGCCGGTCGATCACGAACCCGGCCGGGTCGGCCGCCGACCCGTTCGGCACGTGCGCGTACGCCCACAGCACGGCCGAGCCGGCGGGCGCGCGGCTGTCGTCGATCACCGAGGGCTGCGCCGCGATGACGAAGGGATGCCTCGGCACGCGGCCCTCGGCGACGTCGGCCTCGGCCCGCTCCACCTCGGCGGCCGGACCCCCGACGTGCACGGTGACGGCCTGGGCGAGCGCCGGATCGGCCCACGGCACCGGCCCCGACAGCGCCACATCGATCTTCGCGACGGCAGGCCCGTACTCGTACCGCCGGACCGCCCGCACGTACGACGACGGCAGGTCGGGGCTGGTCAGCAGCAGGCGCGGCGAGGTGTCGAGCATCAGCAGGTCGCCGCGGCGGGGGTCGCCCCCGTCGAGGTCGACGAGCGACTGCACGTGCACGCCGGTCTCCACCGTGCCCCCGGCATCCGCCAGCCGCGTCAGCAGCGCGTCGGTGATCGCCTGCGCGCCGCCGCGCGGCACGGGCCAGCCGCGTGCATGCGCCTGCGCGCCCAGCAGCAGCGCCCCGCCCGCCGCGCTGAGTGCCGGCA
>JASCPF010000106.1 GCA_029959325.1 Microbacteriaceae bacterium PS02068 | reverse complement strand
CGGCACCCGGAGCCGCGCCCGACGCACCGACGGCCTGACCGGCCGGTACTAGCCGTCCGCGGGCGCCCCGACTTGATCGCGGGGCGCCCGCGGGCGTAACGTCTTTCCGCGCGCGCCGGTTGCGAGCGCGGAAAGGCGGGTGCCATGCTCGGCAGGATCCTCTGGCGGTACCTGCGACCTGCATGGCCTGTGGTGCTGCTGGTCGTGATCTTCCAGCTGGGCCAGTCGATCGCGTCGCTCGCGCTGCCGACGCTCAATGCCGACATCATCGACAAGGGCGTCGTCACCGGCGACATCGGCTACATCTGGAGCACCGGCGGCGTCATGCTCATGATCAGCCTGCTGCAGGTCGTGTGCGCGCTGATCGCCGTCTACTTCGGATCGCGCCTCGCCATGGGCATGGGCAAGAACCTGCGGGCATCCCTCTTCCGTCGCGTCGTCGCGTTCTCACAGCGCGAGGTCGGCCAGTTCGGCGCACCGTCGCTCATCACGCGCAACACGAACGACGTGCAGCAGGTGCAGATGCTGGTGCAGATGTCGGCGACGGTCATGGTGTCGGCGCCGATGCTCGCCATCGGCGGCATCATCATGGCGGTGCGGCAGGATGCCGGGTTGTCGTGGCTCATGGCGGTGGCCATCCCGGTGCTGCTGATCATCGTGTCGCTGATCGTCGTGCGGATGGTACCCGCCTTCACGAAGATGCAGGCGCGCATCGACCGCATCAACCAGATCATGCGCGAGCAGCTCACCGGCATCCGGGTCGTCCGTGCGTTCGTGCGCGAGAACGAAGAGCGCGCCCGGTTCGGCGCCGCGAGCGATCAGGTGATGGAAACCGCGCTCCGGGCCGGCAACCTCATGGCCCTGATGTTCCCGGCCGTCATGCTCGTGATGAACCTGTCGTCGGCCGCCGTCATCTGGTTCGGCGCCGACCAGGTGCAGAACCACGGCGTGCAGATCGGCACGCTGTTCGCCTTCCTCAACTACCTCATGCAGATCCTCATGGGCGTCATGATGGCGACGTTCATGTTCGTGATGATCCCGCGTGCGGCGGTCTGCGCGAATCGCATCGGCGCGGTGCTCGACACCGAGCCGTCGGTGCAGGCGCCGGATGCCCCGGTGAAGGCCCCTGCCGGACGCGGCCGGGTCGTCTTCGACGACGTGGAGTTCACCTACCCCGGCGCCGACGAGCCGGTGCTGCGGGGGATCACCTTCGCGGCCGAACCCGGCACGACGACCGCGATCATCGGATCGACCGGGGCGGGCAAGACCACGCTCGTGGGACTCATCGCGCGCCTGTTCGACGTCACGGGCGGTGAGGTCCGCGTCGACGGCACCGACGTGCGTGCGATGGACCCCGACGACCTCTGGGCCCGCGTCGGCCTCGTGCCGCAGCGCGCCTTCCTGTTCGCGGGCACCGTGGCATCCAACCTGCGCTACGGCGACCGTGACGCGAGCGACGCAGACCTCTGGCACGCGCTCGACCTCGCCCAGGCGAAGGGCTTCGTCGAGGCGCTTGAGGGCGGGCTCGACGCGCCGATCGCGCAGGGCGGCACGAACGTGTCGGGCGGCCAGCGCCAGCGCCTCGCGATCGCCCGCGCCCTCGTGAAGCGCCCCGAGATCTACGTCTTCGACGACTCCTTCTCGGCGCTCGACCTGAAGACGGATGCCGCGCTGCGGCATGCCCTCGACGAGTCGTTGCCGGATGCCACGCGCATCGTCGTCGCGCAGCGCGTCTCGACCATCCAGCACGCCGACCAGATCATCGTGCTCGATCACGGGCGCATGGTCGGGCTCGGCACGCACGACGAGCTGCTCGAGACGTGCGAGACGTATCGCGAGATCGTCGATTCGCAGCTCTCGGCGAGGGAGGCGGCATGAGCCCTTCGACAAGCTCAGGGACCGGAGCAGTCTCGACGCCCCGCCCCGCCGGCCCGCCGCCGCGCGGACCGATGGGCGGCCGCGGACCCGGCGGCCCGATGGGCGGCATGGCGCCGGTTGTGAAGGCGCAGAACTTCGGGCCGAGCGCGAAGCGGCTGCTCGGCACGCTGCGCCCCGACCGGGCGAAGCTGATCGGGGTGCTCGTCCTCGGCATCCTCTCGGTCGCGCTGAGCGTCTCGGGGCCGAAGATCCTCGGCGAGGGCACGAACATCATCTTCGCGGGGTTCATCTCGCTGCAGGTGCCCGCGGGTGCGACGAAGCAGCAGGTCATCGACCAGCTCGTCGCGAGCGGCAACCAGCAGCAGGCCGACATGCTCTCGTCGATGGATTTCACTCCGGGTGCGGGGATCGACTTCGACCGGCTCGCGACGGTGATCGTGGCCGTGCTCGCCGTGTACCTGCTCGCCGCCCTGTTCGGCTGGCTGCAGGCGCGGCTGCTCAACGGCATCGTCCAGCGCGCCATGAACCGTCTGCGGGTGCAGGTCGAAGACAAGATCCACCGGCTGCCGCTGGCGTACTTCGACCGCGTGCAGCGCGGCGAGCTGCTCAGCCGCGTCACGAACGACGTCGACAACATCGGCCAGACGATGCAGCAGACCCTCTCGCAGGTGATCGTGTCGCTGCTGACCGTCGTCGGGGTGCTCGTGATGATGTTCCTCATCTCGCCGCTGCTGGCCGTGATCGCGCTCGTCACGATCCCGCTGACGCTCGTCATCACGATGCTCGTGGCACGGCGCTCGCAGAAGCTGTTCGTCGCGCAGTGGGCGGCGACGGGCGTGCTCAACGCCCGCGTCGAAGAGACCTTCTCGGGGCACGCGGTCGTCAAGGTCTTCGGACACCAGAAAGACGTCGAGACCGACTTCGCCGCTGAGAACGAGGCGGTCTACTCAGCGAGCTTCGGCGCGCAGTTCCTGTCGGGTGTCATCATGCCCGCGATGATGTTCATCGGGAACCTCGTCTACGTCGCGATCGCCGTCGTCGGCGGACTGCAGGTGGCCGGCGGACTCATGTCGATCGGCGACGTGCAGGCATTCATCCAGTACTCGCGGCAGTTCACGCAGCCGCTCAGCCAGCTCGGGTCGATGGCGAACCTGCTGCAGTCGGGCGTCGCCAGCGCCGAGCGGGTGTTCGAGCTGCTCGACGAAGACGAGCAGACACCCGACGCCGATCCCGCCGAGACCGTTCCGGCGGCGGCGGCAGATCTCGGGTTCACCGACGTGGCCTTCAGCTATTCGACGGAGCGGCCGCTCATTCAGGGCCTGTCGATGCGCGCCGAACCCGGCAGCACCGTGGCGATCGTCGGTCCGACCGGAGCGGGCAAGACGACCCTCGTCAACCTCATCATGCGGTTCTACGACGTCGACGGCGGCGTCATCTCGCTGGGCGGCCTTGACACCCGCCGCATGACCCGCGACGATCTGCGGGCGCGCACAGGCATGGTGCTGCAGGATACGTGGCTGTTCTCGGGAACGATCCGCGAGAACATCGCCTACGGCAAGCCGGATGCCACGGAGGAAGAGATCGTCGAGGCCGCCACCGCCGCCTACGTCGACCGGTTCGTGCATGCGCTGCCCGACGGGTACGACACGCTGCTCGACGACGAGGCGACGAACCTGTCGGTCGGCGAGCGGCAGCTGGTGACGATCGCGCGCGCGTTCATCTCCGACCCGCGCATCCTGATCCTCGACGAGGCGACGAGCTCGGTCGACACCCGCACCGAGCTGCTGATTCAGCGGGCCATGTCGCGCCTGCGGCAGGATCGCACGTCGTTCGTGATCGCCCACCGCCTGTCGACGATCCGCGATGCCGACCTGATCCTCGTGATGGAGGCGGGGTCGATCGTCGAGCAGGGTTCGCACGACGAGCTGCTCGCGGCGCGAGGTGCGTACTGGCGCCTGTACAACGCCCAGTTCGACGCGCCGACGTCGGACGACGAGAGCGACCCGGTCGTGGTCATCCCGGAGGTCGTGCTGACCGAGGCCGTCCCGATCGTGTCACCCGGTGCCGTGCCGCCGGAACCGCCCATTCCGCCGGATCCGCAGGTTGCCGAGGTACCGGGGGAGCCGTCCACTAGAGTGTGAACGTGCCCGAAGCCGCGACCCAGTCGCGCACCGTTCCCCTCGCAGACGGTGCGCTCGAGCTGCAGTGGTCCGAGGTGACCCACCGCGGCCGCCGCCGAGACGCGAATCAGGATGCCTCGCTGGCGCTGTATCCCCTGTTCGTCGTCGCCGACGGCATGGGCGGCCACATCGGCGGCGAGATCGCCAGCGCGAGCACGATCGAGCGCCTTCGCGCGGTCGCCGCGAAGGGCGACGTGAGCCCCAAGACGATCGAGAAGGCCCTCGCGCGTGCGGTGAACGACATCGCCGCGCACCCCGAGACCACCGACGAGGGCACCGGCACGACGGTCACCGGCGTCTACCTCGACCTCACGGAAGACGAGCCGACGTGGGTGACGCTGAACGTGGGCGACTCGCGCGTCTACCTGTTCCGCGACGGCGGGCTCGCCCAGGTGACGACCGACCACTCCGTCGTGCAGGAGCTGATCGCCGCGGGCCGCATCAGCCCCGAAGAGGCCGAGAACCACCCGTACGGCAACGTCATCACCCGAGCCATCGGCCCCTCCGACGGCGTCTCGCCCGACTACGTGCGGCTCGAGGTCGTCGACGGAGATCGCTTCGTCATCTGCAGCGATGGGCTCACGAAAGAGCTCACCGACTACGGCATCCTGCACTTCCTGCTGCAGCACGACGACCCGACCGAGGCGGTCGACGACATGCTCGAGGCCGCGCTCGAGAACGGCGGACGCGACAACGTCACGATCATCGTCGTGAACGCACGCCGCACGTACACGAACGGCGCTGCTCCGGCGGACGACTCCACCGCCTCCTCCCCAGCGCGCGACTGACGCCGATCTCTCCACCGATCGCGATCTGACGGCGACTCGTGCCGCGTCGGCGCGGTTGACTGTGCGGCATGCTCGAGACTCTCGATGAGCCGTTGCGGCTGCCCGCTCGTCCGCCGACGCCGCCGCGGCCCGCCGTGCCCCTCGCCGCCGCGATCGTGCCCGTGGTCGGCGCGGTCATCCTGTGGCGGCTGACCGGGTCGATGTACGCCCTGTGGTTCGCCGCGCTCGGACCGCTGATGGCTGCGGCATCCTTTCTCGACGGGCTGCGCGGGGCCCGCCGCGCCCGTCGTCGCGCGACACGCGACGCGCTCGCGACCGTGCGCGCTCTCGACAAGGACGTCGACGTGCGGCACACCGACGAACGCGACCGCGCGTGGCGCCGTACTCCCGACGTCGCGGGGTACGCGAGCGCCGTCGACGAGATCTGGCGCGTCGTGCCCGGACGCGACACGGTCATCGTGGTGGGTCGCGGCACGAGCGCGAGCGCTCTGCGACTGGAAGGCGAGGCCGTCGACGACGAGGCGCGCAGGCTGCGGCTGCGCGCGCGGCGCCTCGACGACGCCCCCATCACGGTGCCGCTGTCGGCGGGGATCGCCGTGTGCGGCCCGGTGGTGCCGGCGACGGCGGTCGTGCGCGCGCTCGCCGTGCAGGTGTGCCTCGCCAATGCGCCCGGGGTCGTGCGGCTCGCGGGCGAGACCGAGGACCTCGAGGGCATGCCGCATGCGGATGCCACGCGCGGGGCGGTGCTCTTCCTCGGCGCGGGTGATCGCCCGGTGCCCGACGACGTCGACATCCCGCTCGTGCGCGTCGCCGAGGGCGACCCTCCGCCGCCTCGGTGCGCGGCCGTCCTCGTGCTGGAGGGCGGCGATCGTGCGCGGCTCGACCACGATGGCACGACCCGCGAGGTCAGCGTCGAGTCGGTCTCGGCGGCGCAGGCGCGCGGCGCGGCGGCGGCGCTGGCGGTGCGCGCGGCCACGCTCGGCCAGCGCG
>JASCPF010000105.1 GCA_029959325.1 Microbacteriaceae bacterium PS02068 | reverse complement strand
GGCTCGGCTCGGCCCCGCCCCGCCCGACCCGACTCGGCCCCGCCCCGCCCGGCCCGACTCCGACCCGCCCCGCCCGGCCCCGACCAAATGGTCGTCGCGTCGTGCGGCCTCCGCCGCGGGGTCACCGCGTGACGCGCCGACTATCACTCCCGCGCCCCAAATCGTCGTCGCGTCGCGCGACCTCCCGCGCGAGATCACCGCGTGTCGCGCCGACTATTCGGCGCCGTGCGCGACGACTCGGGGGATCGGCGCGAGTGTCGGATGGCGCACCTAGCCTGTTCGCGTGACGAAGAGCGGGGGGATGCCGGGGCCGTGCCGCCTGTGCGGCGCCGTCGTCGGCGTGCGCGCGAGCGACGGCTGGCGCTGCGCCGTGTGCGGGTGGCGGGTCGGCGATGTGCCGGATGCCGAGTTGCCGCGCCCGCGCATCGACGTCGTCTACTACCTGCGCTACGCCGACCGCGTGAAGATCGGCACGACCGCGAACCCGAGACAGCGCCTCGCGGCGGTCATGCACGACGAGCTGCTCGCGTTCGAGCGCGGCGGCCGTGCGGTCGAACGCGAGCGTCACACCCAGTTCGCCACGATCCGCGAGGGGGGCGAGTGGTTCACGGCGACGACGGAGTTGCGGGCGCACGCGGCATCCCTCTCCGGCGGCGTTGACCCGTGGGATCGCTACGCCCGCTGGGTCGCCCAGGCCCTGAGCGCCTGAGGCGAACCCGCGTCAGATGCCGCCGTCGATCGAACGGACGAACTCGCCCGGCTCGTCGGGCACCAGGACGGGAGTCTCGCGGTTGAGGCTCTGGCCGCCGAAGAACGGCTTCGCCCGCGGGAAGAGGTACCAGATGAACATCAGCACGACGCCGATCAGCAGCGCGCCGATGCCGACGACGAAGGTGCCGCCGATGCCGAGCAGCACGGTGTTGCCGTAGTCGACGTCCCACATGTCGATCGCCGACTGGACGAACGCGAAGGTCAGCATGAGGGCTCCGAGCAGCGGGAAGATGCCCTTCAGCCACAGGTCGCGCGCCGACTTCTTCAGGTCGCGGCGGTAGTACCAGACGCACGCGAAGCCGGTGATGCCGTAGTAGAACGCGATCGCGAGGCCGAGCGAAGCGATCGAGTCCTGCAGGATGTTGTCGCTGATGAGCGTCATGCCCACGTAGTAGCAGATCGCGACGATGCCGCCGACGATCGTCGAGAACGACGGCGTCTTGTAGACCGGATGCACCGTCTTGAAACGGGCAGGCAGCGCACGGTAGACGCCCATGGCGAGCGTGCCGCGGGCGGTCGGCAGGATCGTGGTCTGCGTCGACGAGACCGCCGAGATGAGAACGGCGACGACGAGCAGCCAGCCGAACGGGCCGAGCAGCCCGTCCTTGATGGCGAGGAAGAAGTCATCGGCGTTGCCTTCGTTGCCGAGACCTGTGCCGTCCTCGCCGAGGCCGGCGTACATCATGGCTGCGATCGTGACCGAGACGTACGTGAAAAGCAGGATCACCGTCGTCAGCAGCGCCGCGCGCCCGGGGATGCGCTGGGGGTCCTTCGTCTCTTCGTTGAGGGCGAGGCAGGTGTCCCAGCCCCAATAGATGAAGAGGGCGAGCAGGATCGCCTCGGTGAAGCCGTGGAAGTCGGTGAATGCGAACGGGTTCAGCCAGTTCCAGTCGAACGCGGTCGCGCCGGGCGCCGTGCCGGCGAAGAACTGCCAGAGGGCCGCGACCACGAAGATCGCGAGGGCGAGGTACTGCACGCCGAGCAGGATGTTCTGGATTCGCTCGCCGATCTCGACGCCGCGCCAGCTGACCCAGGTCATCGCGGCGATGAAGATCACCGCGACCAGGATGATGCGCCAGTCGTTGTTCTCGAGGTCGAGGCCGAAGAGGTTCCAGAAGTACACCGACGCGATCTGAGCGAGGTTGGCCAGCACGACCATGCCGGCGACGGCGACGCCCCAGCCGCCCATCCAGCCCACCCACGGCCCGAAGGCTTTCGTGCCCCACGTGAACGTCGTGCCGCAGTCGGGCATCTCGTTGTTGAGCTCGCGGTAGGCGAACGCGATGAACAGCATCGGCACGAAGGCGATGACGAAGGCGATCGGCGCCTGCGCACCCACGGCCAGAACGACGAAGCCGAGGGTTGCCACGAGCGAGTAGACCGGAGCGGTGGATGCCAGGCCGATGACCGTCGAGCCCCAGAGGCCGAGAGTCCCTGCGGCGAGGCCCTTGCCGTCGGAGCGCTCGAGGTGGATGGGCGTGGTGGAGCCGAAATCACTCATGTCGCGAGACCTCCAGGGTGTCGTCGTCGGGTTGACGCGACACTAGCGTCAGGCGCGCCCGCCGCACGCTGGCCACGCGGGCGAATCTGCACCCCGCGCTGGCCCTGGCGTATACGACGCTCGTCCCGTTCACCCCCGCCCGGTCGCCGCGCGAGCGAAGCGAGTCGAAACGTCATTCCCGCTATGCGGCGGGGGTGTAGTCGTAGCGGCGGCGTGCGGCGGGTCGTGGGGTGCGGCTGGGGTCGATGTGTCGGGGTGGGATCAGCCAGACGGGCGCGGTCGTGCCGGGTCCGTCGATCTGGACATCCCATCCTTGGTCGTGGATGAGGTGGTGGCAGGAATCACAGAGCAGGCATCCGTTGTGAAGGTCGGTGGGTCCGTGATGTTTCCACCAGGTCAGGTGATGCACTCTCGACCGTCCCGGTGGGGCACCACATCCGATGCATCCCCCATCCCGGGTCGTGATCGCACGTTTCTGTGCCGGGGTGAAGAGTCGTTTCGCCCTGCCCCAGTCGAGGATCTCGCTCCCCCCACCCATCACCCAGGGGATCACACCCCCGACTGCGGCCATCCGACGGACGGTGCTGATGCAGACGGGCTGGTCGACCCCGTCGATCGTGCCGACCCCGGTCCCCGCCTGGAGGTCTTCGAGCGTGACCCGCACGATGACCGTCGCGCCGGGCAGGGAGCGGTCGGTGTGACCACACCCCAGGTAGTGCTCCAACACGCTCAGGAGTGCGTCGGCTTGCATCATCGGGATCGGACGCGGCGGCAACCCGTTCCCCTTCGACTCCTTGTCACGCTGCGCGTGCAGTTCCGCGGTGACCATCGCCTCGATCAGACTCAACAGCACAGCACCGCGGGCGGGGTCGAACAATCCTTTGACCGAGATCGCCCCATCCCGTTCCTGCCGAATCGAGAAGAACGTCCGCGCCCGCAGGTCCTCTTCCTTCGGTTCCACACCGTCGGGGTCAAGGTGCGCTTCCGCACGCAGCAGCACCCTCCGCAGCATCTGCAAGTCGAGTCCGACGGCCTGCTCCACCAGCGCCTGTTCCGCGTCGTCCAGGACATCGAACGGCACCCGCGCCCCAAGGGAGTCCAACAGCGTGATGATCGCCGCGGCGGCATCCCGCCCCAATCGCCCCGCCCGCACCGCCAAACCCACGTGCGGATGCCGCGCCGGCGCTGCCTCCCCCGACAGCAACAACCTCGGTGCGGTCGCTTCCCCCACTTCCACCAGCTTCGCGGCCTCAGCGGTCGAGGTCCCGAGGGTGGTCGCGATCATGATCGTCGCGTTCCGATGCCCCTGCCGCTTCGCCAACGAATCCGCCCCGAGCTCCGGACGAGACTGCCGCGCCACTTCCGACGCGACCTGCACGGCCGCGGCATCCAACAACCGTCGCGCCTGCCCGAGCAGCCGATTCAGTTCCACCAGCCGCCCCGCCGCGCATCCCTCGACCGCACCGTCGGGCCACGCCGCGCCCAACGCGGCGACCGCGTCAGTCAACGAAGCGAGAGAGGAACTCATATCTGACACGATACTCCCCGCACCGCGCAAAGACTAGTATTTCTGTTCCCCACCCGGTGAGACTTTCCTAACCCTCATCAGGATTTCTTCCTGTGGATAACCCCACCCGCAACCGGTTCCACTGTCGTACCTTCGTGCTACAGCGAACGACGCAACCGCCGCGCGGGCCCGCGCCTCAGACGATCGCGTGCCGGTGCAGCGCCGACGTCAGGCTCACGCCGTTCACGTCGACGTAGACCTGCCCCTCGGTGACCGACAGCGTCACCGTGTTGCGGCGCTCCACGGCATCCGCGAAGGCCTCGAGGAAGCCCGGGTCGAAGCTCGTCAGCGTGATCTTCTCGGCCTCGTGGATCTTCTTCCCCGCCCACTGCGGCAGCAGTCGCGAAGGCTCACGGTGGGTGTAGATCGCCACGTGGCCGGTGAGCTTGCTGCCGAAGTGCAGGCGCTCGGCATCCGGCGCTCCGACCTCGATCCAGGCGGTCTGGCGTCCGGTCGCATCGCGCGCGAGCACGGCCGGTTCGTTCGTCGCGGCGATGCCCTCGCTGAACGCGATGCCCTCGGTGTACTCGAGGCAGTACGCGAGCAGGCGCGTGACCAGGAAGACCGGCGTCTCCGACGGATGCTGCGCCACGCGCAGGGTCAGGTCTTCGTACACCCCGCGGTCGAGATCCGCGAGCTGCACGTCGAAGGTGTGCATCACTACGCCGATCGCCATGGGTCGAGCCTAACCGTCCGCCGCGCCACGGAAACCTCCACATGGACGTTTTCACGCTCGCGTGAGAGGATCACGACATGAGCTCCCCCGCGCCAGACGCCCCGCAGCGTTCCGGATCGCGTGGCAGCTACGCGAAGGGCGTCGCGCGCCGACAAGAGATCCTCGACCGCGCGATCGAGGTGTTCGCCCAGCGCGGCGGCCAGCGCACGAGCCTCCGCGCGATCGCTCAGGAGGTCGGCGTCACCCACGCCGCACTCACCCACTACTTCGGCTCGCTCGACGAGCTGCTCGTCGCCGTCTACCGCGAAAAAGAGAGGCGAGGGGATGCCTCGCCACCGCCCGCGTCCGTGAGCCCCGCCGAGATGATGCGCATCTCAGCCGCCGACAACCGCGCGATCCCGGGCATGGTGCAGCTCTACTCGACGCTCGTGGCTTCGGCGCTCGACGGAGCCCACCCCGCCGCGCACGCCTTCGCGACCGAGCGATTCAGCGCCCTGCGAGAGAGCCTCGCGGCGCGCGTGCGCGAGCTGCAGGCATCCGGCGATCTGCGTGCCGATGTGCCGCCCGACCTCGTCGCAGCGCTCGTCATCGCGGCATCCGACGGACTGCAGACGCAGTGGCTGCTCGACGACGCGGTCGACCACGAGGCGGCCTTGCGCCTGCTCGGCACGCTGCTCGAGGCACCGTCCGCCTGATGGGCGGTCGCTGCGCCGCAGACGCGCCCGCGGTCGCCGTCACCGCGACCCGCGCCACTCGTCACACGAACCGGACGACCCCCTGCAGCCGCGTGCGGATGTCGAACAGCTCGTTGCCGCCGATGTCGCGGGCGCCGGTGATGCCCCGCCGCAGCACGGTCGACAGCGCCGAGCGGGCGACGACGGTGACGGGCAGCCCCCGCACCTTGCCGAGCTCTTCGATCGCCGAGGCCACGTCGTCGTCGGGCAGCACGACGATCACGCCGCTGAATCTCACGCGTGCCGCCCGCGCGATCGCGCGGGCGCCGGCCACGACATGCGCGATCGGCGACCCGACGACGCCATCGCCGATGAGCTCGCCGCGACGGATGCGCACGGGGCCGCCGAAATCCTCGCTGAGCAGCGCGTAGAGTCCACTCGGCCCGAGCACGATGTGGTCGAGCTTCAGGTCCGCATCGCGGGGGTCGGCGGCCACGTCGTGCCACACCGTGTAACCCATCCCGAGGTCGCCGACGATGCGCGCCGTCGCCTCTTCGGCCAGCGCGTCGGCGAGCAGGCGGCGCAGCTCGTGCGGCGCTGTGCGCACGAGCGCCGGATCGTACGGGTCGGGCAGCTCGGCCCCGCGCCCCGCCCACTCGCGGATGAGCGCGAGGTAGCGTTCGCGGCGCCATCCCCCGGGCTGTCCGAACGACCGGGCCCGCGGCCGCGTGTCGGTCGCGCGCCGCCGCGGGCGCCACCCGCCGTCGTGCGCGGCAGACT
>JASCPF010000104.1 GCA_029959325.1 Microbacteriaceae bacterium PS02068 | reverse complement strand
GTGGCGGGCGTGGGCACAGACGCGCCCGCGAGAGCCGCGCCCGCGAGAGCCGCGCCCGCGAGCTCCGAGAGCGCGGCGGCGACCCGGGCGATGTCGGCGGGCGTGTGCTGTCCGTCGGCGTCGGCGGTCACGACGTCGGCATCCGGCCACCGGGCCGCGATCGCGGCGAAGCCGGTGCGCAGGGCCGCGCCCTTGCCGCGGTTGCGGGCGTGCGCGAGCACGAGGGCGCCGCAGGCGGTGGATGCCGCGAACACGGGAGCGTACGAGGCATCCGACCCGTCGTCGACGACCACGACCGGCCCGTGCGGCGCGAGCTCCCGCACCAACGCGATCAGGCGCTCGTCGGGCTCGAACGCGGGGATCAGGACGATCGACATCACGCGGCCCGCCTAACCCGCCGCGACGTACAGGATGTCGCTCGTCGCGCGCTCGCCGCCGTTCGAGGGCTGATTGACCACCTCGCCGTTGAACCACATCTCGCTCGAGCCGCCGCCGTCGAGGTTGTACGCCGTCGTCGCGCCGAGCGAGACGAGGATCTCGGCGAGCTCGGGCAGCGTCGCACCGCGGCTGTAGCCGGGATCGCGCCCGTCGACGACGACGATCAGCAGGTGCCCGTCGGCGGTGACGCCGATCGCGGTGCGCGGCTGCTCGCCCTGGATCGAGTGGTTGCCGATGTTCGTGTCGATCTCGACCTGGTCGATGCCCGCGACGGCGGTGCCGTTCTCGACGATCGCGGGGCCGAAGCTCAGCGTGTTCCAGGCGCCACCGGCGAGCAGCTGCGCGGCGGTCGTCTGCGTCTCGTCGTAGACCGCGACGCGGCCGTCGGTGTAGAAGACCAGCCCCTCACGAACGCCTTCGTCGCGATAGACGACCCCGTTGCGGATCACGATGCCCGTGTCGCGGAACCCGTAGTAGTCGCCGTTGACGGCGAAGATCGCGTTGTTCGCCTCGGCCGTGTCGCTGACGAGCGCCGTGATGTTCTCGCCGAACTGGTTGTTCGCGAAGGCGCTGCGCAGCACGGTCGGGTCGCTCAGGTCGAGGTCGGCGACGTAGGCCGTCACCGTGTCGCTGCCCGAGCCCTGCGTCACGGTCGTGATGGTGATCGAGGCGTCGTCGGAGGTGTAGGTCGTGTCGGTGACGACGGGGGTGGATGCCGCGGACGTCGGCTCGTCCGCACGGTCGGTCGCGGCGGCGCTCGCCGTGCCGGTGGCGGTCTGTGCGGCTTCGTAGGCCGCGACGTCGGAGATCTCGACGTGCGGGATGACGAACCGCTCGAGCGCCCACGCCGTGCCTCCGGTCGCCGTGAGCGCCAGGACGAGTCCTCCGGCGATGAGGATGTGCTTCTGTCGCTTCTTCATGCGGAACAGTGTCGAGCGCTCGCTGAGGCGGCCTGTAGGCGGAAGCTACGTGCTTCCTATGAGCGGACGGCGGTTCGGGTGGGCTGGACGTGACGTGCGTGCTCGGCGCGCCAGACGCGCGAAGATGGAGGCGTGACGACGTCTTCCGAGCCCGACCCGACCACGCAGCCCTCGCTCGTCTTCGACGAGAAGGCGCATGCGCACTCGGTCGCCGAGGACATCCTCGGGCTCCTGACCGGCACGTTCCTGGCATCCCTCGGCCTTCACCTGCTGCACGCGGCGCATGCCGTCACGGGCGGCACGGCGGGCCTGTCGCTGCTGCTCGGCTACGCGACCGCCTGGCCGTTCTGGCTGCTGTTCCTGGTCATCAACGTGCCGTTCGCCCTGCTCGCGGTCTGGCGTCGCGGGTGGGACTTCACGATCCGGACCATCGTCTGCATCGCGCTCGTGTCGGCGTGGGCGGTCGTGCACGACGCGCTGTTCCCGATCACGCAGATCGAGCCCTGGTACGGCACTCTCGCGGGAAATCTGCTGGCGGGCACCGGCGTGCTGATCCTGTTCCGGCACCGGGCGAGCGTCGGCGGCATCAACATCATCGGCCTCGAGGTGCAGGATCGCACGGGCTTCCGCGCGGGCTGGACGATGATGATCTTCGACGTCGTGATCGTGCTCGCGGCGCTGCTCGTCGTGCCGTGGCCGAACGTGCTGATGAGCGCCGTCGGCGCGGTGCTGCTGAATCTCGTGCTCGCTCTGAACCACCGGCCCGGGCGATACCTCGGGCACTGACGGAGTGAGCGGCGCGGTGGCGCGGGCCTAGTCGGTGAACGGTGACCCGTCGCCCGCCGAGCCCAGCGCCCGCGTATCGGAGCCCACGGCGCGGCCCATCTGCTTCGTGATGCGCAGCACCACGGCGCGATCGGCGATGCGCGAGCCGGGCAGCGCGGTCTCGAGGGCCATCTCGAACCGGTTGACGTCGGCGAGCGTGCGCAGCCACACCGCCATGATCAGGTTGTAGCGGCTCGCGGAGGTCATCGCGAGGCGCACCTCCGGCACGTTCGTGATCGCGGTGCGGGCGGCCTCGATGACGCGCGCGGGCGCCTCGACGAAGTACCACGTGTAGATCGGCCAGCCGGTGCGCCCGCGGGCGAGGTCGACGCGGAACCGCAGGTCGCCGCGCCGGCGCAGCGTGGCGATCGCGTCGGCGATCCGCTGCGGGGCGAACCCGGTGCGCTCGGCGATCATCGCCACCGGCATCCGCCCGTCGCGCCAGAGTTCGCGCTCGAGCGCATCGCGCAGATCGTCGGGCACGTGTCGCGCCGCGCGCGGACGCGGCGGTCGCGGCGGCCGGATGCGTGCCGCCTCCTCGGGCGAGAGGGCCCGCAGGCGCCAGCTCGACGCGTCGATCAGCAGTTCGTTGGTCAGATGCGTGCGCACCGACCGGATGCCGGGCAGCCGCGCGAGTCTTCGGACGGCGTAGTCCGACAGCGCACCGAGGTCGGGCGCCTGCACGAGGGCGAGCAGGTCGCGCGAGCCCGAGGTGTGATCGAGCACGGCGACCTGGGCGTCGGACTGCAGAGCCGCGGCGACCTCGTCGAGGTGCGCGAGGTCGCACTCCACCTCGAGTAGGGCGCCCTGACCGCGGGTCGCGTGGCCCGTGACCCACGCGATGCCCTCGTCGCTCAGCCGCGCCCAGCGCCGCGCCAGCGTGCCTGCATCGAGGCCGACGGCGGGGGCCAGGTCGCTCCATGTGGCGCGCGGGTCGATCTGCAACGCGTGCAGCAGGCGCAGGTCGGCGTCATCGAGCTGATCTTCCGACATAGGCTCCCCGCTCTTCCGAGGCACACAATATCGCGAAAGACCTGCTCTCTCCGCAGGAAAGTCTCGACTTTACAAATCGGTGACATCTCGATCTGCACACTCTTCACTATCCGCACGCTGCACACCCAAAGACGAAGGGATGCCCCATGAGCATCATCGAATCCACACCGGTCGACACCGTCGTCGCCCTCAAGGACCGCGCCGCCCGTGACGTGGAGAGTCGCCGCGATCAGCTGGTCGGGCTCAGCCACGAGATCCACGCCAACCCCGAGCTCTCGTGGCAGGAGCACGCGGCGGCCGCGCGCATCACCGACCTGCTCGAGGCCGAGGGGTTCGCCGTGACCCGCGGCGCCTACGGGGTGCCGACCGGATTCGAGGCCGTCTACGGCGACGGCGACCTCACGCTCGCGCTGTGCGCAGAGTACGACGCGCTGCCCGGCGTCGGGCACGCCTGCGGGCACAACGTCATCGCCGCGGCCGGCGTGGGTGCCGCCCTCGCACTCGCTCCTCTCGCCGACGCCGCAGGCCTGCGCATCAAGCTGCTCGGCACGCCGGCGGAAGAGCACGGCGGCGGCAAGGTCGCGATGCTCGTCGAGGGCGCGTGGGAAGACGTCGACTTCTCGATGATGGTGCACGGCATGACGGGCCTCGACGTGCCGTCGGGCGCCTTCCGCTCCACGGCGGTCGACCGGTTCGAGGTCGAGTTCCTCGGGCTCACGGCGCACGCGGCCGGCGCTCCCGAGCGCGGGATCAACGCGGCATCCGCGGCCACCCTGGCCCAGACCGCGATCGCTCTGCTGCGTCAGCAGCTGCCGAAGGAGACGAACCTGAACACGTTCATCTCGCTCGGCGGCGAGGCGACGAACATCATCCCCGACCGCACGGTCGTGCAGGTCGAGCTGCGCGCCTACGAGATCGACATCTGGCGCGACATGAAGAAGCGCGTGCTCGCCTGCTTCGAGGGCGCTGCGCTGGCGACCGGATGCCGCTGGGAGTGGCGCCCGACCGAGCACCCGTACGCACCCATGAACCCCGATCCCGATCTGGCCACCCTGTGGGACGACAACCTGGTCGCCCGCGGCCGCGTGATCGCCGCGGCCCCGCTCGGGGGCGGCTCGACCGATATGGGCAACGTGTCGCAGGTCGTGCCCTCGCTGCACCCGACGATTGCGTTCCTCGGCGAGACCGCCGTGCCCCACAACCCCGATTTCGCGGCAGCGGCGGCAACGCCCGCGGCCGACGATGCCGTCATCGACGGCGCCGTCCTGCTGGCCTGGACAGCCCTCGACGCCGCCTGTGACGAAAACCTGCGCGCAGAGCTCCACCGCCGCACCGCCGCCCGCCCCGCCGGGGCGACGCGGATCACCCTCGAAGCCTGACATCCGTCAGGATCACCTGGAGACCATGCCATGACCACGTCCTCCACACGCGGCGAATCCGCCACTGTGTCCGCACCCGCCCCCACGTCCGCACCGTCCGTCGTCCGGCTCACGCTGCGCGACCGCCGCATCTGGGCCCTGATCGGAGCGCTCATCCTGATCGCCGTCGGCGCGCAGGCGATCGGCCCGATCGTGATCCCCCTCGGGATCGCCTCGATCACCCTGCTTCCGATGATCTGGGGCATCCTCGCCGGCACGATCGTGTCGGGTCAGAAATGGAAGCCCTTCCCGATCGACCTGCAGCAGGCGGCGACGGTCATCATGGGCGTCGCGGTGCTGTTCCTCGTCGCGCGGATGTCCTTCACGATCGGCCCGAACATCCCGCTGCTCCTCCAAGCGGGTCCCGCGCTGCTGCTGCAGGAGGTCGGGCACCTGTTCGGCACGATCCTGCTCGCGCTGCCGCTCGCGGTGCTGCTGCGGATGGGGCCGGCCACCGTCGGCGCCACGTTCTCGATCGACCGCGAAGGCTCGTTCGCGATGGTGAGCGAGCGCTACGGGTCCGACTCGCCGCAGTACCGCGGCGTCCTGTCGATGTACGTCTTCGGCACGATCTTCGGCGCCGTCATCGTGAGCCTGATCGCCTCGCTCGCCGCCTCGCTCGGACTGTTCGACCCGCTCGCGCTCGCGATGGGCGCCGGCGTCGGCTCGGGATCGATGATGGCGGCCGCCGCCTCGGTGATCGTCTCGGCCCACCCCGACATGCAGGACCAGGTGCTGGCGCTCGCCGCGACCTCGAACCTCATCACGGGCCTGCTTGGCCTCTACATCGGCGTCTGGGTCTCGCTGCCCCTCGCCGACCGCTTCTACAAGCTGCTGACGCGGAACAAGGATGCCGAGCTGCCGGGCCGCGCGGCGCGCACGAGCCCCGAAGGCACGCTCGCGACGGCCGAGGTCACCACGGTCGAGACGGCGGTGCTGGCGAAGCCGGCCGTCCGGGTTCCGCTGTGGGTCTCGCTCGCCGTCATCTCGGTGGCAGGACTCCTGGTCGCGATGGTCGCGACGAAGCACGCCTCGTTCGACATGGTGATCACCTTCGCCCTGCTCGCGGTGCTCGTCGTGGCAGGTCTCGGCGTCGCAAAGGTCACCCGTGGCCGGGTGCCGGCGATCATCGTCGTCATGACCGTGGGTGCGTTCCTGACCTCGCCCCTGTCTCCGATCGCCACGTGGCTCACCGGGGTCTCGGCATCCGTCGACTTCCTCGCGCTCATCACGGTCATGCTGACGATCGCCGGGCTCAGCCTCGGCAAGGATCTTCCGATGCTGAAGAGCATCGGGTGGAAGATCATCCCCGTCGGGATCGTCTCCATCACGGCATCCTTCGTGCTCGCGTCGATCGTCGCCGAGTTCGCACTCGGGCTGTGGGGATAGTGGGCCTCGCGCCCGCCGAGCCCACGGTTCAGGAAGAGGTCGAGCGCGGAGTGTACGTCTCCGCGCTCGACCACTTCTCCGTCGGCATCGGCC
>JASCPF010000103.1 GCA_029959325.1 Microbacteriaceae bacterium PS02068 | reverse complement strand
ACGCGCGCGAGCACGCGCCGGCCGAGCGCGTCGGCGCCCACGCGCGACAGCCAGCGTGAGCGTCCGCCGAGCGCGGCCACGTGCGCGGCGACGTTCGACTCGGCCCCGCCGGCGTCGATCCGGAACAGCTCTGCGTCTTCGACGGATTCGGCGGTCACCGGAACGACGACCGCCATCGTCTCGCCCGCGGCCACCAACGCGCCGCTCGTCGGCACGCTCACTTCAGGTCGGTGACGGGGGCGGCGTCCATGTCGTCGAACGCCTGGTTCTCCCCCGCCATGGCCCACACGAACGAGTACGCCGCGGTTCCGACGCCCGAGTGCAGCGACCACGACGGCGAGATGATGGCCTGCCGGTCGGCGACCACGAGGTGGCGGGTCTCTTCACGCTCTCCGAGGAGGTGGATGACCCGGGCATCCTCCGGCAGGTCGAAGTAGAGGTAGCACTCGGTGCGCCGGTCGTGCGTGTGCGCCGGCATCGTGTTCCACATCGAGCCGGGGTGCAGCTGCGTCACGCCCATGACGATCTGGCAGCTGCGCACGCCGTTCTCGTGGATGTACTGGTTGAGGGTACGGCGGTTGCTCGTCAGCTGGTCGCCGAGCTCGCGCACGGTGCCCTCGCCGGGCTTCACGAGCGCTGTCGGGTACGTCGTGTGGGCGGGCGCCGAGAACAGGTAGAACTGCGCGCCGGCCGAGCCGTCGGCGTCCGCGAAGGAGACGTCGTGGATGCCACGGCCGAGATACAGGCACGCGCCCTTCACGAGTTCGTACGTCTCGCCGTCGGCGGTGACGATGCCCGTGTCGCCGACGTTGATCACGCCGAGCTCGCGGTGCTCGAGGAAGTAGTCCGAGCGGATCTCGGGGTAGCCGCCGAGGGCGAGCGTCTCGCCCGCGGGCACGGCGCCCCCCAGCACGATGCGGTCGTGGTGCGTGTAGGTCAGGCGGATCTCACCCGGCGCGAACACGTCGTCGATCAGGAAGGTGTCGCGCAGCTGCGCGGTCGTCATGCCCGGGATCTGCGCCGGGTTGGTGGCGTAGCGCTGCGGGATGTGGTTCTCGGTCATCGGGTTCTCCTTTGTGAAGAGGTCGGGGGTGCGGAGGCGGCTCAGCGGACGAGCCAGCCGCCGTCGACGGGCAGGATCGTGCCGGTCACGTAGGAGGCGGCGTCGGATGCCAGGAACACGAAGGCGCCCTGCAGATCGCCGGGCGTTCCCCACCGGCCGGCCGGGATGCGCGACAGGATCGACGCGGCACGGTCTTCGTCGGCCCGCAGCGGCGCCGTGTTGTCGGTCGCCATGTAGCCGGGGGCGATGGCGTTGACCGTGACTCCGGAGGCGGCCCATTCGTTGGCGAGCGCCTTGGTCAGGCCCGCGACGGCGTGCTTGCTGGCCGTGTAGCCCGGCACGAGGATGCCGCCCTGGAACGACAGCATCGACGCGACATTCACGATCCTGCCGTGGCCACGGGCGATCATGCCGCGCCCGACGGCCTGCGACAGGTGGAACACCGAGTCCAGGTTGACGGCCAGCACCTCGTCCCAGTCGGCCGCGGGGTGCTCGTCCGCGGGAGCACGACGGATCGTCCCGGCATTGTTGACGAGGATGTCGATCGGGGCGAGCGCCGCTTCGACCTCCGCGACGGCCGACGCGTAGTCTTCGGCGGTCGCGGTGGCGAAGTCGAGCTGCACGCGGTGCGCACGGCGTCCGAGGCCCTCGATGAGCTCGGCGGTGTCACTCGCGTCGCCGCGGTCGAGCAGTGCCACATCGGCGCCCGCTTCGGCGAGCGCGACCGCGGCGCCCTGGCCGAGGCCGCGGCTCGAGCCGGTCACGAGCGCGGTACGGCCATCGAGGCGGAAAGAGTCGAGGATCATGCGGAGTCTCCGGTTTCAGTCAGGGGGTGGACGTTTCGACTCGCTGGCGCTCGCTCAACGACCGGTCCTCGGGGTGGGCGCGGCGAAGCGGGTGGTGAGTTCGCCGATGCCCGAGATCCGCACCGTGACGGCGTCGCCGGGGGCGAGCGGGCGGTGGGATGCCTGGGCATCCGGCAGCTTCTGCGGCGTGCCGGTCGAGATGACATCCCCCGGCTCGAGCGTCATCACCTGGCTGAGGTGCGAGACGACGAACGCCACCGAGAAGATCGTGGTCGCCGTCGACTGCGACACCGTGACGACGCCGTCGCGGACGACCTCGACGAGCACGTTCTGCGGGTCGGGCGCGGCGTCTGCCGTGACGATCCACGGGCCGAGCGGAGCGAACCCGTCGGAGCACTTGCCGAGCGCCCACTGGCTCTGCCGCCGCTGCCAGGCGCGGTCGGACACGTCGTTGAGGATCGTGTAGCCGGCGACGTACGCGAGGGCGTCCTCCGGCGAGACCTCGTGCGCGCGGCGGCCGATCACGATGGCGAGTTCGCCCTCGTAGTCGGCATCCACCGCACCCGCCGGAATGACGACGGCATCGCCGGGCCCCGCGAGCGTGTTCGGCGTCTTCACGAAGACGTCGGGGAACGCGGGGTCGCTCGCCGCGGGGTCGACACCATCCGGCGCGTGGCCGCGGTAGTTGTACCCCAGGCACAGGATCTTGCCCGGCGTGACCGGGGCGGCGAGTTCGAGGTCCGCGAGTGCCGGCGATGCGAGTGAGACGGATGCCTCGGCATCCCCCGCCCGCTGCCGCGCCGACCCTCCGGCGAGCACCTCCACCACAGGATCGTCGAGCAGCGCCACGCGGCCGACACCGTCGATGTCGACCACGACGCCGCCGCGGGGCCCCTGCGCCGTCCGCACCGTGACGAGTCTCACCAGTAGGTCACCCACTCGGGCTTCGCGAGGCGGGTCAGCGCCTCGAGATAGAAGTAGTCGCCCCAGAGAGTGCCCTCGTCGACGCCGTTGTCCTTCGGCAGGTCGTAGACACCGTGCAGCAGCAGGGCATCGGCATCGTCGGAGCGCGCCGGGGTGTAGCCGGCGATCAGGTCGGCGACGAGCACCTCGGCGGTCGCCTGCGCGCGCGCCGCGCGCTCAGGGTCGGGATCGACGCGGGCGAGCTCGAGGAAGCCGCACGCGGCGATCGCGCCGGCCGAGCTGTCGCGCGGGGCCTCGCTGCCGTCGGTGTAGACGAGGTCCCAGAAGGGCACGCCGTCGGCCGGCAGATGCGCGAGGAAGTACTCGGCGCAGCGCCACGAGGCATCCAACAGCCGTTCGTCGCCGGTCGCGCGGTAGTTGATCGCGAAGCCGTAGATGCCCCACGCCTGGCCGCGCGCCCAGCACGAGTCGTCGAACGCGCCCTGCTCGGTCGCGCCGCGAAGGGGCGCACCCGTCGCGACATCCCAGTAGAACGTGTGGAAGGTCGAGTCGTCGGGCCGCAGGATGTTCTCGCGCAGCTGCGCGGTGTGGCGGCGCACGGCATCCGCGTAGCGCTCATCGCCGGTCGCCTCGTGCGCCCACGTCAGCAGGGGCATGTTCATGAGGCTGTCGATGATCGTGCGGCCGGCTTGGCGCGGGTCGGAGAGGTCGCCCCACGCCTGGATGACCCCGGCCGGCTCGAGGAACCGGCGCATGAGGTGGTCGGCGGCGGCGAGCGCGGCGGCGCGGGCATCGTCTCGCTCTGACTCGGTGGGCGCCAGACGCGCCGCCGTGAGCGAGCCGAGGCTGTAGAGGAACCCGAGGTCGTGCGTGTCGAGGTCCTGCTCGCTGTGCACGCGCGCGGCGAAGTCGGCGGCGTGGCGGAGGCCCGCGGCGCGGAACTCCTCGTCGCCCGTGAGCTCGTAGGCGAGCCACTGCTGGCCCGGCCAGAAGCTCGTGGTCCACCCGCGGTTCGCGCCGGCCTCGAAACCGGGGATCGCGGGGCGGATCTCGTAGCGGTTCTCGCGGGTCGTGTCGTCGGGGTACAGATCGCCGTGCAGGGCGATGTTGCGGCGCACGGTCTCGAGCGCGGCATCCCGTGCAGCGGTCGTGACGGCGGGGGCGGGGGTCGTCACGGCGGGAGTCCGGGCCCCGGTGCGGTGAAGGGAGGTCATGAGTGGTCTTTCCGAGATCAGGCGCGCACGCCTGCGAGGTGGGCGGCCGGGTGCAGAGTGAAGCGACTGTTGGTCCACGCGAGGTAGAGCGCGGGCGATGCCAGGACCGACAGCGCCAGCAGCGGAAGCGTGACGAAGGCTGCGGCGTAGATGACCAGCCCGACGATGCTGAGCGCCGTGAGGTACCAGCGGCGCACGCCGAACCACGCGCCGCGGCGCACGGCGTCACGCACGGAGATGCCCGGTTCTTCCGCGACCACGGCGAACGCGAGCAGTGCCGTGCCCCCCACGAGCAGGCCGGTCACGACGAGCACCACCATGGCGGCCTGCGCGAAGGCGGTGTCGGCGAAGAAGCGCACGTCGACGATCAGCACCACGGCGACGGCGGCGGCGACCGCCGCGATCGCGGTCGCGCGACGCCACGTCGCCGCGTAGCCGCGCCAGAAGGTGCGGAACACTCTGTCCCCCGGCCGGGCGAACACCGTGAACGCGGCGGTGATGCCGGGCGCGGCGAGCACCGCGGTGACGATGACGAGGGGCCAGAGCGCGAACGCGTCGGTGAACATCACGACCGCGATCAGCGGAAACGCCGTCAGGACGAGCAGGACATTGACCGCCACCGCCGTGCCGAGCGCGTCGAGCGCGCCCTGGATCTTGTCGAAGCGCACGGGTCAGCCCTTCATCCCGGAGGTCGCGATGCCCTCCACGAACGAGCGCTGGCCGATCAGGAAGATGATCGCGATCGGGATCACCGAGACGGTGAGGCCGGTGAAGAGCATCGCGTAGTCGGCGTCGAGGTTGTTCGCGACGAAGTTCTTGAGCCCGAGCTGCACCGTCCAGTTCTCGCGGCTGCGCAGGTAGAGCAGCGGCCCGAGATAGTCGTTCCAGGTGTTGACGAAGGTCAGCAGGGCGAGCGAAGCGAGCGCCGGAACCGACAGCGGCAGCATGATGCGCGCCCAGATCGAATACTCGTTGAGCCCGTCGATGCGCGCCGCCTCACTGAGGTCTTCGGGGATCGACTCGAAGTACTGCTTCATCAGGAAGACGCCGAACGCGCCGAACGCCTGCAGCACGATGATCGCGACGAGGGTGTTCGTGAGCTTCGCCTGCGCCATCATGATGTACTGCGGGATCATGTACGACTGCCACGGCACCGCGATCGTCCCGAGGTAGACGAGGAACAGCACGTCGCGCCCGGGGAAGCGCACCTTCGCGAAGCCGTAGGCGGCGAACGATCCGGTGAGCACCTGCAAGAAGGTGACGACGGTCGACAGCACGATCGTGTTGCGCAGCCACGTGGCCATGTCGGTCTTCGTCCACAGCTCGACGTAGTGCTCCCAGTGCCAGGTCTCGGGCAGCCACTTCACCGGCACCGAGAACACCTCGTTCGAGTCCTTGAACGAGCTCAGCACCATCCACGCGAACGGGATGAGCAGGGCGAGGGCGAACAGGGTGAGCAGGATGCTGCCGACGATGCGCAGCACGTTCCCGCGCGCGGGCTTCGAGCGGGGCAGCGGGTCGACACCGGGCCGCGGTGACTCGACGTCTGCCACCGTCGCACCGACGATGAGATCAGAGGTGGACATCAGGCACTCCGCTTCTTGTTGACGAAGAACTGGATCACGGTCACGATCAGACAGATCGCGAACAGGACCACCGCAGCCGACGAGGCGTACCCGAACTTCGACTCGATGAAGCCCTTCTGGTAGATGAACTGCGACAGCACGACGGTCGCCTGGTTGGGCGCCGCGGTTCCTCCGGGCGAGAGCACGATGATCAGATCGAAGATCTTGAACGAGGCGATCGTCAGCAGGACCGTCACGAGGAACATCGTCGGCCGGATGCCGGGGAGCGTGACGTTCCAGAAGCGCTGCCACACGTTCGTGCCGTCGACGCGGGCGGCTTCATAGAGCTCGCGCGGCACGGTCTGCAGCCCCGCGAGGAACAGGATCATGTAGTAGCCCATGTCGCGCCACGTGCTGATGATCACGATCGAGGGCATGGCCCACTCCTGCGAGGTCAGCCAGCCCGGAGGGTTCTGGATGCCGATGAAGCGGAGGAACTCGTTGATGGGGCCGTAGTCGGGGCTGAACAGCAGGTTCCACACGAGCGCGATCGCGACGATCGAGGTGATGTAGGGGAAGAAGGCGGCCGTCCGGAAGAACGCGATGCCGCGCAGCTTCGTGTTCAGCAGCAGCGCGAGCCCGAGCGAGACGACGATCGTCAGGGGCACGTGCATCAGGGCGTAGTAGAAGGTGTTGACGACCGAACGCTGGAAGAGCGGGTCGCCCATCAGCTTCTGGAAGTTGCCGAGGCCGATGAACTGACCCTTGCCGAAGATGTTGAAGTCGGTCAGCGCGACGTAGAACAGCGTCACCACGGGAATCAGGGTGATGATCGCGAAGCCGAGGAAGTTCGGCAGGATGAAGCTCCACCCCAGCAGGGTGTTGCGCATCGCAAGCTTCGAGTGAGGGCGGCGGCGGGGTGTGGGAGGAACAGCGATCTTGTCGGCTGTGGCGCTCGTCATGGCGTTCTCCGGACAGTGTCTGTCGATCGTGGGTTCCGGTGCCGGGGGGGGGGGGCGCCCGGGCCCGGGGGGGTGTGGGGGGTTTTGCGCGGAGAAGCCTGTCACCGCGG
>JASCPF010000102.1 GCA_029959325.1 Microbacteriaceae bacterium PS02068 | reverse complement strand
ACGTGAAGGCGCTGGCCACCAAGCTCGACACGCAGATCGAAGACATCCTCACCGGCTGATCCGTTTCGACTCGTCGCTGCGCTCCTCGCTCAACGACCGGGTTCCCCCCAACCCGGTCGTTGAGCGAGCGCAGCGAGTCGAAACGTCCCACCCACCTACGAAACACCCCACGGAAGGAGATCGTGCGATGACCTCCGCAGCCATCTCCCCCGAGCTCACGCAGCCTGCGCCGACGGATCCCCCCGCCCGCCGTCGCCGTCCCTTCGACGGGACGCCCCTGGTGCTCCTGCTGCCGGCTCTGATCATGCTCGTCGTCTTCATCGGCTGGCCGCTGCTGCAGCTGATCATCATGTCGTTCCAGAAGTACGGCCGCGAGCAGATCTTCGGCGCCCCGGCATCCTTCGTCGGCTTCGACAACTATGTGAAGGTCCTCAGCGACCCGGAGTTCTGGACGGTTCTCGCGCGCAGCGTCGGCCTGATGGTCGTCAGTGTCGCGGCCACCATGGTCTTCGGCATCGCGATCGCGCTGCTGATGCGCTCGCTCGGCAGAGTCATGCGCACCGTCGTCTCGGTCGGTCTGCTGCTCGCCTGGGCGATGCCCGCGCTCACGGCCACGATCGTCTGGGGCTGGATCTTCGACACCTCGTACGGGCTCGTCAACTACGCGCTCACCCAGATCACGGGGCAGAACTGGATCGGCCACAGCTGGCTCTCCGACCCGCTCAGCTTCTTCGGCGTCGCCGCCATCATCATCACGTGGGGCGCGATCCCGTTCGTCGCCTTCTCGACGTATGCGGGCCTCACGCAGGTGCCCGACGAGGTGATGGAAGCCGCATCGCTCGACGGCGCCGGGGCCTGGCAGCGCCTTCGCCACATCGTGGTGCCGTACGTGCGGTCGATCCTGCTGGTGCTGCTGATCCTGCAGGTGATCTGGGACCTGCGCGTGTTCGCGCAGATCTACGCGCTGCAGACGATCGGCGGCGTCCGCGCCGACACGAACACCATCGGCGTCTACATCTACAGCGTCTCGATGGCGACGGGCGACCTGGGATCGGGCGGCGCGATCGCCGTCATCCTCGTGCTCATCCTGCTGGCGATCTCTGCCTACTACATCCGCAGCATGCTCAAGGAGGACGAATCGTGAGCGCCCGCGCGCAACGCCGGACCGGCCGCATCGCCCTGAACGCCGCCGCCGTCGTCGTCTTCGTCTGCTCGGTGTTCCCCGTGTACTGGATGGTCAACACGGCCTTCCTGCCGGGCTCGGCGGTCAAGACCGAGACGCCGCACTTCTGGCCCGACGAGTTCACCCTGCGCAGCTTCCAGGCGGCCTGGAACGACGGCGGGTTCCTGCCCGCCCTCGGCATCTCGCTGTCGGTCACGATCCTGACGGTCGTCACGGCCCTGCTGTTCGCCTTCTTCGCGGCGCTCGCGGTGTCGCGCTACCGGTTCCGCTCGCGCAAGACGTTCATCATCACGATCCTGGTGATCCAGATGATCCCCGCCGAGGCGATGATCATCTCGACGTTCCGCGTGCTCGATGGCTGGCACCTGCTCAACACCGTGATCGGCCTCGGCGCCGTGTACATCGCGATGGTGCTGCCGTTCACCATCTGGACGCTGCGCGGCTTCGTGAACGGCGTGCCCGCCGACCTCGAAGAGGCGGCCATGATCGACGGCTGCAGCCGCAACCAGGCCTTCTGGCGCATCACGTTCCCGCTGCTGGCACCGGGCCTCGTGTCGACGGGCATCTTCGCGTTCATCCAGGCGTGGAACGAGTTCGTCTTCGCCCTGGTGATCATGACCCGGCCCGAGGCGCAGACGCTGCCGATCTGGCTGCGCAGCTTCGTGCAGGCGACGAAGGCCACCGACTGGGCCGTCGTCATGGCAGGATCGACGCTCATGGCCATCCCCGTCGTCGTCTTCTTCCTGTTCGTGCAGGGCAAGATGACCAGCGGCCTGGTCTCGGGAGCGGTGAAGGGCTGATGCGCCTCGGATTCGACGTCGGTGGCACCAAGACCGACGGAGTGGTCGTCGCGCCGAGCGGCACGATCATCGCCCGGCTGCGGCGCCCCACCGGGTGGGGCGCCGAGGCGGTCGTCGCCACCATCACCGGCATGGCCGCCGAACTCGCCGAGGCCGTCGGAGGCGGTGTGGATGCCGGCGCGCTGGCATCCACGTTCCGTTCCGTCGGCGTCGGCATGCCCGGTCAGGTTGCGCCCCACACCGCCATGGTGACCCACGCTGTGAACCTCGGCATCGAGGCGATCGACCTCGAGCGCACGGTCGGCGATGCGCTGGGTGTGCCGGTGCGGGCCGAGAACGACGTCAAGGCGGCGGCGCTGGGCGCCTACGCCCTGCACGGCGCAACCGACGCCGGTGCGACCGGGAGCATGGCGTTCCTGAACCTCGGCACCGGCATCGCCGCGGGCTTCGTGCAGGACGGCCAGCTGTGGCGCGGGGCCCGCGGCACCGCCGGCGAGGTCGGGCACATCTCGGTCGATCCGAACGGGCCGCTGTGCAAGTGCGGTCAGCGCGGCTGCATCGAGGCGTTCTGCGGCGGCGGTGCGATCGCCGAGCGCTGGGGCCGCGACGTGCCGCTGCCGGTGCTCGACGTGTTCGACGCGGCGGATGCCGGCGATGCGCGCGCCCTCGCACTGCGCGCGGGCCTCGCGCACGGCGTCGCGGCCGCGATCCGGGTGATCGTGCTGGCGACCGATGTCGAGACCGTCATGCTGGGGGGAGGCGTGACCGCACTCGGCACTCGTATGCTGAGCCTCGTGAGAGATGATCTGGCTGCTGGCGCAGCGGCCTCTCCCTTCTTGAGCTCGCTCCGCCTGGCGGAGCGGGTCGAACTGCTGCCGACGGGCTCACCCGCGGCGGCACTGGGCGCCGCGCTGGTCGGCGCCACCGCAACCGAGCAGGAGGCTGTCGCCCATGGCTGAGATCATCATCGTCCCGTCGCCCGCGGAGGGCGGCGCACTCGTCGCCGACGAGATCGTGAAGCTCGTCACGGCGCACCCCGACGCCGTGCTGGGTCTCGCGACCGGGTCGACCCCGCTTCCCGTCTACGAGGCGCTGCGCTCGCGGGTGGCGGGGGTGGATCTGTCGCGCGTGCGCGGGTTCGCCCTCGACGAGTACGTCGGCATCGATCCGGCGCACCCGCAGAGCTACCGCTCGGTCATCACCACCGAGGTCGTCGAGCCGCTGGGCCTCGACCCCGCGCTCATCCAGACGCCCAACGGAGCACTGGCGACCATCGCTCACGCCGGCGAAGACTACGAGCGCGCGATCGCCGATGCGGGCGGCATCGATCTGCAGATCCTCGGGATCGGCACGTCGGGCCACATCGGCTTCAACGAGCCGGGGTCGTCGTTCGCCTCGCGCACGCGCGTGAAGACCCTCATCGAGCAGACCCGCGCCGACAACGCGCGCTTCTTCGACTCGGTCGACGACGTGCCGATGCACTGCATCACGCAGGGGCTCGGCACGATCCTCGAAGCGAAGCACCTGTTCCTGCTCGCCTTCGGCGAAGGCAAGGCAGCCGCCGTCGCGGGCGCTGTCGAGGGACCCGTGACGTCGTCGCTGCCGGGATCGGCGATCCAGCTGCACCCGCACACCACGGTCGTCGTCGACGAGGCCGCCGCGTCGCAGCTCGCGCACGCCGACTACTATCGCTACGCCTTCGCGAACAAGCCCGCCTGGCAGGGTCTCTGACCCGCGCCGCTGGCGCGCCGCGTGGTCGCGGATCGTCGGAGATTCGCGCTTTGTCGGAGGGATTCGGGCCCAGGCATCCGGCGAACCGCGAATCTCCGACGAAACTGAAGTGCGTGCGCGGCCTGCGGAGATCTGCCGATGTGCGGATGCCTGGGCCGCAGGCATCCGCAGCAGTGCATTTCTCCGCGAGGGCGCTGCGGGTGGCCGCTAGAGTCGTGCCATGACGGATGCCACGATGCGCCAGAGCGTTCCCGCCTGGGTGTGGGGCGGGGGTCTGCTCGCGGCGAGCGCGGTCGTTCCGTTGGTGGGGGGCATCGGTGTGATCTCGAGCACGGGGATCTGGGTGGGGCGTGTGCTCTTCGCCGCGGCCCTGGCCGTCTTCGCGTTCGGGCTGCGCGGCTCGGGATCGGTCGTCGCTCGACGCCCTCTGGGTGTGACGGCGTTGCTCGTGCTGGGAATCGCGCCGCTTCTGATCGACCTCGTCACTCCGAGTCAGGTCGACGAGTCGAGCGTGTGGATGCTGCAGGTGTCCGCGTACGTGCAGCTCGCCATCACGGCGGCCGCTGCGCTCGTCGCTGTCGTGCAGATCGCCCGCGCGAGCATCGTCCCGAATCCGTGGCGGTGGGCGCCGGCGTGGGCACTCGCGGTGGTCGCTGTGGTGTATGCCGTGCCGCAGGTGATCGGCGTGGCGGTCGGCTTCGACGGTTCCGACGGCATCGCGCTCGGCGTGGTGCTGCTCGCGAACGCGGTGCTGCTGCTGATTCCGCTGGCCCTCGGCATCCTCGCGATGCTGCTGGGCACGCGCGGCGTCGTGTCGGCCCCCACTCAGATCTATCCGCCGGTGCACCCGCCGGCGTGAGTCGCGCGGCCAGCGTGGTCGCGGTTCGTCGGAGATTCGCGCTTTGTCGGAGGGATTCGGGCCCAGGCATCCGACGAACCGCGAATCTCCGACGAAACTGAGGCGCGCGCGTGCGCATCCTGCGGAGATCTGCCGATGTGCGGATGCCTGGGCCGCAGGCATCCGCGGCAGTGCATATCTCCGCGGGGGCGCTGTGCGCGCGTACCCGCAGGCGCACAGGCTCAGGGCGCGAAGACCTTGCCGGGGTTCATGATGCCCGTGGGGTCGAAGACGCGCGCGATCTGGCGCTGCAACTCCCACTGATCGTCGCCGAGCTCGTCCTTCAGCCAGCGCCGCTTCAGGACGCCGACGCCGTGCTCGCCGGTCAGGGTGCCGCCGAGGCGCAGCGCCGCACGGAACAGCTCGTCTGCCGCCTGCCAGATGACCTCGGGAACCTCGGCGCCCTCGAAGATGAAGTTCGGGTGCAGGTTGCCGTCGCCCGCGTGGCAGACCGTGGGGATGGCGAGGCCGTACTCGCGCTCGATGCGGGCGATCTCGTCGAACATCGCGGGCAGGGCGCTGCGGGGCACCGACACGTCTTCGATGAGGGTCGTGCCGAGGGCCTCCATCGCGGGGTGCATCGAGCGCCGAACGCGCCACAGCAGCTCGGCCTCGGCATCATCGGCGGCGAGGCGCACGTCGCCGCCCGCCTGTCGCAGCACGACGGCGATCGCCTCGGCCTCGGCGCTCGCCGCCGGGCCGTCGGTCTGGACGGTCAGCTGCGCGACGCCGGCCGGGGGAGTCGCCAGCGCGAGCAGGCGATGCACGGCCGCGAGCGACGTGGCATCCATCAGCTCCATGATCGCGGGCTGGATGCCCGACGCGGTGACCGCTGCCGCGCCGGACGCCGCGGCGCGGACGTCGGGGAAGGATGCCGTGAGCGTGCGCGCCTGGCCGGGAACGATCCGTCGCAGCTTGAGGGTCGCGCCGACGACGACGCCGAGTGTCCCCTCGGAGCCGATCACGAGCGAGGTCAGATCGAGCCCCGTCACGCCCTTGACGCTGCGGTGGCCGAGGTGCAGCAGTCGCCCGTCGGCGAGCACGAGGTCGACGCCGAGCACGGCATCGCGCACGACGCCGTACTTGGCGCACAGCAATCCGCCCGCGCCGGTGGCGATGTTGCCGCCGACGGTCGAGATCTCGCGACTTGCGGGGTCGGGCGCCCACCACAGTCCGTGGTCGGCGAGCGCGCGATTGAGGTCGGCGTTCAGGATGCCCGGCTCGACCACGGCGAGCAGGTCGTCGGGGCGCACCTCGAGGATGCGGTCCATGCCACGCACCGACAGCACGATCTCGCCCGAGCCGGCATTCGCGCCGCCCGCAAGCCCGGTGCCCGCGCCGCGGGTGACGACCGGGGTCGCGGTGGCGTGCGCGATGCGCAGGGTGTCCTGCGCATCGGAGATGGATGCCGCGTGCACGATCGCCAGCGGAGTGCCCGAGGCCGCGTGCCCCGACTTGTCGGCTCGGGATGCCTCGAGGAGGGCATCGTCGGTGACGACGCGATCTCCGAGCGCGTCGCGCAGCAGGGCGACGACGTCCCGGGTCATGCCAGGCGGCGTCGTCCGGCGACGAGGCCCACTGAGACGGCGACGACGGCGAACGCGAGGCCGATCCAGATGTTGCCGCTCGTCCACCACACGATCGTGGTGGCGGCGTAGACGAGCAGCTCGACGAGGGCGCGCACGAACGGGTGCACCGGGATCACGGCGCGCGGCGAGACGAACAGCGCCCAGAGCAGGATGGCGATGAGGGGGGCGCCGATGCCGGCGACGATGTTCCACGGGAACGGCCACGCCGTGAAGCCCCAGACGGCGAGAGTGGCGAAGGCGAACAGCTCGCAGAGGAACGCGAGGACATCGATCGCGTCGAGTGCCGGACGCGTGCCCGGCGCGAGTCCGCCGGCGCTGTCGCCCTGCGTCGCCGGCTGTTCGGGTGCGGCGGGGCGGACGTTCGGCAGGTCGGACATGCCCCCAGTTTACGGGGCGGGGAAGCGCCGCTCGTAGTCACGTATCAGCGTGGCGTAGAGCACGAGCGCGGGCCCGCGCTGGTCACCCAGCACGTACGAGATCGAGATCGGGGTGGCGAGCCACTGATCGAGCGTCCGCGTCACTGTCAGTGTCGCGCTGCCGCTCGGATCGACGGTCGCGCGGCCGACATCCACTCCGCTGACGGCGGCGACCAGCTGCGCCCCGGGCTCGCCGGTGACCACGATCGTCGCCACGAGGGCCTCTGCGGGGCCGGTGACAACGCCCGAGACGAAGGCCGGAGCGCCCGCGGGCAGCGTCGGCTCAGTGGTCGGCGTCGGGTCGGGCGTGGGCGTCGGGTCAGGCGTGGGGGTCGGGTCGGGCGTCGGCGTCGGCGTCGGCGTCGGCGTCGGTGTCGGTGTCGGGTCAGGCGTGGGTGTCGGGTCCGTCGTCGGGTCAGGCG
>JASCPF010000101.1 GCA_029959325.1 Microbacteriaceae bacterium PS02068 | reverse complement strand
CGCCCGCGCCCACCCCCCCTTGGCCCCCGGGGGGGGGGGGGCCCCCGCCCCCGGGGGGGGGGGCGGGGCACCCGGTTGGGTCAGGTCAGCCGGATCAGAACGCGGCGACCCAGGCCGTCTGCGCCTTCTTCAGCGCATCTTCCATGGACTGCTGTCCGTCGAGCGCCGCCTGGAACTGCTCACCGAACTGGCGCATCAGCTCCTCCGCGGTGGGCAGACCGGTGAACTCGTTGGCCGGGTAGCCCTCTTTGTAGATGTCGAAGGCGGCCTTGAACATCGCGTCGTCGCCCGTGAAGTCGGGCACCGACTCGGTGTTGCCGGGGAAGGCGTTCGCCAGCGTCGACAGCTTCGAGTTGACGTCCTTGCTCATGAGGTACTGCACGAGCTTGAACGCGGCGTCCTTGTGCGCAGAGTTCTCCGCCACACCGATACCCCAGGAGGCGTACGGGATGCCTCGTTTGCCGGTGAAGCCGTCTTCCGCCGGGATCGCCGAGATCGAGAACTTCAGGTCCGGGTTCGACTCCTTGATCAGGTTGATGTGCGCGAGCGAGTCGATCATCATGCCGACACGGCCATTGGTGAACTCCTCGACCTTGTCCTGCTCCTTCATCGTGAAGGAGCCGGAGGCGATGACGCCGTCCTTCCACAGCCCCTGGATGTAGTCCGCGGCCGAGGTCACGGCCTTGTTGGTCAGGTCGGGCTTGCCGTCCTTCAGCATCGAGCCACCGGATGCCCACACCCACGACATCACGTCGTTCTGCACGCCGTTGGGCGCCTCGAGCGACAGCGGGAGGACCCAGCCCGAGACATCGCCGCCGAGGGCGGCGACCTTCTTCGCGGCATCCGCGAACTCGGTGCGCGTGCTCGGCGGAGCGGTCACGCCCGCCTTCGCGAGCAGGTCGTCGTTCGTGAACATCGGGTAGACGAAGTTCACGACCGGGATCATGTACGTGCCGCCGTCGACCTTGATCTGGCTGGCGAGCTGACTGTCGTCGTAGTTCGCGTCCTTCATGAGGTCGGTGAGGTTCGCGATGACGCCCTGCGAGGCGAAGTCGTTGACCCAGGCGCCGTCGAGGCCGACGACATCGGGCATCGTCCCCGAGGCAGCGCCGGCGAAGAGCTGCTCCTTCGTCGAGGCATAGGGCCCGCTGACGAGATCGACCTTGATGCCCGGGTTCTGCTTCTCGAAGTCGTCCATGACGGCGCGGAACTGGCCGTCGGGGAGCTCCGGCTCCCACCACTGGGCGAACTGGATCGTGACGTCTCCGCCGGCATCCCCCGATGCGCCGCCGCCTGTTCCGCCCGAGCATCCTGCCACCACCAGCACCGAGGCGACCGCCGCCATGGCGCCCGCGATCTTGAGCACCTTCGTGTGCCCCTGACCCACTCTGGTCATCGTTTCTCCTCTTTGAGTTCAGGGCCGCTCGCACCGGTGTGCAGATTCATGCGGCTTTAAGCCTAATTATGCAACTATCTGCGGTGACGTCAAGTACTCGTTACCTTTTCGTGCCCTCTCGTGCCGTTACATGCGTTTTTAGGCGCGAATGCGACCCGGACCTGTGCTAGATATGGGGATATGAGCACTTCAGCGTCGACGCGCGGACGCCGGCTGCCCGCCGGGCGCAAGGCCGATCTCGCCGCCTACGTGGCCGACAACGGCCAGGTCACCGTGAGCGATCTCGCCCAGCATTTCGGTGTGTCCATCGACACGGTCAGGCGCGATCTCGACCAGCTGCACCGCGAGGGGGCGCTCGTGCGGACGCACGGCGGAGCCGTCAGCACGGTCGAGGGCGGGCTGCGCGACAAGGGCCTCGATGTGCGCCTACGGGTGCAGGTCGACGAGAAGGAGAAGATCGCGCGCCTCGCGGCCGAGATGGTCGACGACGGCGCCGTGATCATGCTCAACGCCGGTACGACCACCCTCGCGGTGGCCCGGGCGCTTCGCAATCACCACGACCTGACGATCGCGACGAACAACCTGCGCATCCCCGCCGAGATCGCCCCGTCGGCCTTCCGCGACCTGTACGTCTTCGGCGGCGCGGTGCGCACCATCACGCAGGCGACCACCGGCCCCGTGACCTTCACCCTCACTTCGGGCGGCCCCGAAGTCGACATCCGCTGCGATCTCGCGCTCGTCGCGGTGGGCGCCGTGGATGCCTCGGGCTACTCGACCACGAACCTCGGCGACGCGGGAATGATGGCAGAGATGATCGAACGCGCCGAGCGCACCGCGATCCTCGCCGACTCGACGAAGCTGGGGCGACGCCTCTTCGGCCAGGTCGCCACGCTCGATCGCGCGGACTACCTCATCACCGACACCGCACCGACGGGCGATCTCGCCGCCGCCCTGAGCGGGGCGGGCGTCACGGTCGTCTCCGGCTGACAGAACGCCGGTTCCGCACAGGCTGGTTCCGCGCATCGGGGCATCCCGTTTTACAATCTCTCCCGTGGGAACCATCTACTACGGCGGATCGGCCACGCCGATCCACATCGAAGACCGCGCGCTCGCGCATCTGAAGGTCGTCATCTCGACGAAGCTGCGCCGCGGCGAGAGCTTCACCGTGTCGTGGCGCCATCTCGACGACGAGCCGCGGGGGCGCAGCACGATCTGGCTGCACCCGTCGATTCCGCTGCGCTTCGTCTTCGACGACCCTGAACCGGCAGCACTGAGCCGCGAGTGGATCGAGGATCTGGCTCAGTCGGCCAACTCGTCGGGCGGCATCGCCCTGGTCGCCGAGCACATCGAGGCCGAGTCGGTCGAGGACGTCGCCCCCCAGACGGTCGAGGTCGCCGACTAGGTCAGCGCATCGGCGGGGCGCGCGCTCAATCGCCTCCGCCACCGCCGTCCCCGCCGCCGCCGTCTCCGTCTCCGTCTCCGCTGCCGCCGTCTCCGCCGCCGTCGACGCCGAACCCGACGCCGCCCCCGGAGTCACCCGCTCCCCCGCCGCACATCTCTGCGATGCATCCCGAGAAGTCGTCGGCTGAGAAACCGACGCTGGTCCCGGCAGAGCCCGCCGCGAAGCCGTCGCCACGCACGGCTTCGAGCCAGACGGGTGGCGCCGCGTACTCGTGGGCGACCACGCGCGCCCACACGGGATCGATCCTCATCGCCACGGCGTAGGGCAGAAGGCGTTCGTAGAAGCGCTCGATGCCGGCACGATCCTCCACACCGGCACGCGACCGCAGCATCGCCAGGCGATCCGCTTCGGGCGCCATCATGAACGACCGCAATCCCTCCAGGTGCACCAGCGCGTCAACGGCGAGCTGACGGCGTTGCAAGAGCGATGCGCACAGGAGGATCACCGAGACCACCACGGAAACGAGGAAGTAGAGCGCCAGCCACACCGGCGGGATCGGCTCATCGCGTGCTCCGCCGTCGAGGACCCAGAAGAACGACAACGCTCCCACGACGATCCCCAGCAGGGTGAACGGCGCCGGCCTCCGTCGGGTGCTCGTGACAACGGGTTGACTCGCCAGCATCGAAAACCACGCCCTGAGCGCGTCACGCTGAGCCTGGGTGCGCACCGTCCTCGGCCCGATAGAGGCGATCTGCCCGCGTGTGACCGACGTGCCGAAGATCGCGGTCTGCAAGGCGATCCCCCGCGGCCCCGTGAACAGACGCACGTATTCGGCCCGGTAGGTGCCGTGTGCGGTGCGGTGGATGCGGACCGACCCGCCCACTGCCTGCTCCAAAATCGCGGCCACGCCCGCCCGTCTGCGATCGCGCAACAGAATCGCGGCCGTAGCGGCATCGACATCAGGCTGTGGCTCGCACTCCGGCGTCACCTCGGGAAAGCGGAGGCTGCGGCGACCCTTCACCGCCGGTATCAGCGCTACGACGAGGATCGTGAACTGAACCGCGATGACGATCCACCAGAAGCTGGGTTGTTCAAGACCGGTCACGAGCAACCCCCTTCTTCGAGGCAAGTCGAGGACCTCGGGGCGACAGAGATGAACGTCGCCGGGCAGTCCGCGTCAGCCGGTGAAGACCTCGCCGGCGTGTGCACCGTCGGGCTCGGGGACGACGTACAGTCCGCCGGTCGAGTTCGCCGTCTGCGTCAGGGCTTCGAGCCAGGCGCGGTTGAGCTGGGGCTGGCGGCTGCCGCTGTATTTGTAGACCAGCGACGCGCTGGGATGCAGCCACACGGTGGTGCGTCCGTCACCGAGGCTCGCGTCATTGCGCCACGTGAACGGGAACGGCTCTCCGCGCCGCAGCTTCTGCGTGATGACGACCTGGAGATGTGCCAGCACGCGATCGTCGAAGTCGACCTTCACGCTGCCGTCGTAGTTGAACCTGCCCACGCCTTCAGCGTAATGCGTTCGTACGACGTGTGATCTCGTCGTAGGCCAGGTCGGCTCCTCCCACGGGCGCCGACAGCGCCATCGGCGCGTCGACCACAGCCATGACCGCCGAGCACCCGATGAGCAGCGAGCAGAGGGTCGGCACACCCTCGTGGAAGCTCGGGAACTCGATGATGTCCGTCTCGCCGCGCGTGAGGAGCGCTCGGGCGTACGCGAGCACGGCATCCGCGATGTCGTCGGTCGTCAGAATGCGGTGCCCCTCGATCAGGATGTCCTTCATGTCATCGCCCCTGTGGTCTCGTCTCGCGCGGTCATCGCGCATGGCATCCAGACAATCGGATGCCTCGGGCGCGGCGCAGGGGGTTGACAGGCGCCGCCCCGACTGTCAACCCCCTGCGCGTCTCGCCGAGCGCGCGAAAGGATCAACCCATGACTCTTGCGATCATCCTGCTCGTCGTGGCCATTGCGCTGATCCTGCTCGGCGTCTTCGTCGAGGCGGCGAAGTTCCTGCTCTGGATCGGCCTCGTGATCCTCATCATCGCGATCATCGCGTGGCTGATGAGGATCATCCGCCGCAACGCCTGACGCGCGGCGGATGGCTGCGCCGCGTCAGGCGCGGCGGTAGTCCGAGACCATCGGGCAGTCGAACGGGTCGCGCGCGGCGAGGCCCACACGGTTGAGGTAGTCGATCACGATCGCGTACGACCGGACGAGGCTCGTCTCGGTGTACGGCACGCCGAGGCTCTCGCACGCGTCGCGGACGACCAGCCGCGCCTTCGACAGGTTCGGCCGCGCCATGCTCGGGAACAGGTGGTGCTCGACCTGGTAGTTCAGGCCGCCCATGAGCCACGTCGCCCACCAGCCGCCGCGGATGTTGCGCGAGGTGCGCACCTGCTTGCTGAAGAAGTCGAGCCGGGCACCCTCGGCGATGACCGGCATGCCCTTGTGGTTCGGCGCGAACGAGGCGCCCATGTAGACGCCGAACACGGCGAGCTGCACCCCGAGGAACGCGAACGCCATGCCGACCGGCAGCAGCAGGAACAGCGGCACGGCGACCAGCGCGAAGCGGGTGGCGATCAGTGCGAGCTCGAGCGCGCGCTGCTTCACCGGCTGGCGTGAGAGCAGGTGCCGGATGCCGAGGTAGTGCAGGTTCAACCCCTCGAGAGTCAGCAGGGGGAAGAACAGCCAGCCCTGACGGCGCGTGATGAGTCGGCGCAGGCCACGTGCCTGAGCGGCGTCTTCGACGAGGAACGAGACGGTGTCGACCTCGATGTCGGGGTCTTTGCCCACGCGGTTGGGGTTCGCGTGGTGACGCGAGTGCTTCGAGTCCCACCACGAATAGCTGATGCCCACGACGCCGGCGGCGAGGATCCGCGCGAGGCGGTCGTTCGCGGGGCCCGACGTGAGGATCTGGCGGTGCGCGGCCTCGTGCGCGAGGAAGGCGACCTGCGTCAGCACGATGCCGAGCGCTCCGGCGATCAGCAGCTGGAACCAGCTGTGCCCCAGCAGGATGAAGCCCGTGATCAAGCCACCCATCGCAAGCAAGAGCGCGGCCCCGACGATGGCGTAGAAGAGGGGCGCGCGGCGCAGCAGCCCCAACTCTTTGACGACGTTCGACACCTGCGTGTACGCCCGGGCGACGGGCGGGAAGGTCTCTGACGTCGCGTACGTCTGACGGATCGGGCCCATCGTGGAGGTGGCGGGCGTTGCGGTGGCGTTGGGGACAAGAGCTGTCATGGCGGGTTTCCCTAGCGTGCCTGTGGCGTCAGCCAAAGGCGGGCGCCGATCGCTGAGGCCGACACTACGCTGATAGCCATGCCCGCTACGGCATGCGGGGCGTATTCGGAGGTTCTGCACATGTCACTCGCCCTCGCGATCGACCTCGGCGGCACGAAGGTCGAGGCGGCGCTGGTCGACGAGACCGGCGCTCTCTTGGACGGGTCACGTCATCGCGCCACGACGGGCGCCGCCGCGGCATCCGACGTCTCGATCCTCGCCCGCGCGCTCGATGACGTCGTCGGAGCGTGCCGAACGCACGAGCGCTGGCACGAGGTGACGGCAGCGGGAATCGGCTCGGCGGGCCCGATCGACCTCGCCGCAGGCACCATCGCCCCGATCAACCTGCCGGCCGCGCACGGGTTCGGCATCGTCGACGCGGTGCGTCGTGCGAGCGGCCTCGAGAGCGTCACGCTGCGCCTCGACGGCACGTGCATCGCCCTGGCCGAGGCGTGGCTCGGTGCGGCGCGAGGCATCCGCAACGCCATCGTGTTCGTGGTGTCGACCGGCGTCGGGGGCGGCATCGTCTCGGACGGCCGCCTCGTCGCGGGCAGGTCCGGAAACGCCGGCCACATCGGGCAGGTGCTCGTCGCCGACATCGAGGGCGGCCCCGCCGCCGCAACCCTAGAGGAGCGCGCGTCGGGGCCGCACATCGTGCGATGGGCGCAGTCGCAGGGCTGGAACGGTGAGACGGGAGAGGATCTCGCGGCCGCGTATCGCGCCGGCGACGCGCTGGCCGTCGCGGCCGTGGCCCGCTCCGCGCACGCGGTGGGGGCGGGCCTTGCGAGCGCCGCCACGCTGCTCGATCTCGAGCTCGCCGTCGTCGGCGGAGGGTTCTCGTTCGTCGCCGACGACTACCCCGAACAGGTCGAGGCGGCCGCGCGGGCGGCGGCCGTCAACCCCTACGCCCAGCGGCTGCGGGTGGTGCGCGCCGCTCTCGGCGGCGACGCACCCCTGATCGGCGCCGCCGCCCTCGCGCACCGGCCCGACCTGCTCTGATTCGCCGCCGCGCAGGGGCGCCGCCGCGCAGGGG
>JASCPF010000100.1 GCA_029959325.1 Microbacteriaceae bacterium PS02068 | reverse complement strand
GCCGCCACCGCGCCGGGTTCGCCCCCCGGGGGGGGGTTGCGGGGGACGATCTGCGGGGTTCGTCAGACCCACGACCGCGATCAGGCGCGGATGCCGCGGGCGTCAGCCGACCTGGCGCTCGGCGGCCTCGACGACGTTGGTCATGAGCAGGGCGACCGTCATCGGGCCGACGCCGCCGGGGTTCGGCGAGAGCAGGCCGGCGACCTCCGCGGCATCCGGATGCACGTCGCCGAACACGCGGCTCTTGCCCGTCTCGGCATCGGTCTCGCGCGTCACACCGACGTCGAGCACGGCGGCGCCGGGCTTGAGGTCGGCGCCGCGGATGATGTGCTTGACCCCGGCCGCCGCCACGACGACGTCCGCCTCGCGCAGGTGCTGCGCGAGGTCGACGGTACCGGTGTGCGTCAGCGTGACCGTCGCGTTGTACTCGCGGCGCGTGAGGATCAGCCCGATCGATCGACCGATCGTCACCCCACGCCCGACGACGACGACGTGCGCACCGTCCAGGTCGTAGCCATTGCGGGTGAGCAGCTCGATGACGCCGCGCGGCGTGCACGGCAGCGGCGAGGTGATCGGCGCGTTGACGTTCAGCACCAGTCGCCCGAGGTTCGTGGGGTGCAGCCCGTCGGCATCCTTGTCGGGGTCGATCCGCTCGAGGATCGCGTCGGTGTCGAGATGCTTCGGAAGCGGCAGCTGCACGATGTAGCCGTGGCACGCCGGGTCGGCGTTGAGCTCGTCGATCACGGCTTCGACCTGGGCCTGAGAGGCATCCGCCGGCAGCTCGCGCTGGATCGAGTTCATCCCGATCTCTTCCGACTGCCGATGCTTCATCCCGACGTACAGCTGGGATGCCGGGTCGGCACCCACCAGCACGGTCGCGATGCCGGGCGTGATGCCCCGCGTCTTCAGGGCTGCGACCCGCTCCGCGAGCTCGGCCTTGATCTGCGCGGCCGCGGCCTTGCCGTCGAGCTTCTGCGCCGTCATGGTTCTCTCCTCAGGGGTTCGCCCGTGAGACACAGCCTTCGCGCTGAGACACAGAGCGACACACTGTGTCTCAGCGCCCGGACTGTGTTTCGCGGTCAGGGGCGGGGTCGCGCGGGGTCGCGCGGGGTCGGGCGAGTTACTGCGTGAGGCCGGGATACAGCGGGAAGGCCGCGGTGAGGGATGCCACGCGGGTGCGGAGCGCCTCGACGTCCGCGCCCGGCTGAAGCGCCAGCGCGATGATGTCGGCGACCTCGGTGAACTCGGCGTCGCCGAAGCCGCGGGTCGCGAGCGCCGGCGTGCCGATGCGCAGGCCCGAGGTCACCATCGGCGGACGCGGGTCGTTGGGCACGGCGTTGCGGTTCACCGTGATGTGGATCTCGTGCAGCAGGTCTTCGGCCTGCTTGCCGTCGATCGCGGCATCGCGCAGGTCGACGAGCACGAGGTGCACGTCGGTGCCGCCGGAGCGGACCGAGATGCCGGCATCCTTGACGTCCTGCTGCGAGAGGCGCTCGGCGAGGATCGCCGCTCCTCGCACGACGCGCTCCTGGCGCTCCTTGAACTCGGGCGTCGCCGCGAGCTTGAACGCCGTCGCCTTCGCCGCGATCACGTGCATGAGCGGGCCGCCCTGCTGGCCCGGGAAGACCGCGGTGTTGATCTTCTTCGCGAGATCGGCGTCGTTCGTGAGGATGAAGCCCGAACGCGGGCCGCCGATCGTCTTGTGCACGGTGGAGCTGACGACGTGCGCGTGCGGCACGGGGCTCGGGTGCAGACCCGCCGCGACGAGGCCGGCGAAGTGCGCCATATCGACCCAGAGCAGCGCGCCGACCTTGTCGGCGATCTCGCGGAAGCGCGCGAAGTCGAGCTGGCGCGGGTAGGCCGACCAGCCGGCGATGATGACCTTCGGCGAGTGCTCGACGGCGAGGCGCTCGACCTCGTCCATGTCGATGATCGAGGTCTCGGGATCGACGCCGTACGCGACGATGTTGTACAGGCGGCCCGAGAAGTTGATCTTCATGCCGTGGGTCAGGTGGCCGCCCTGGTCGAGCGAGAGGCCCAGCAGCGTGTCACCCGGGCGCGCGATCGCGTGCAGGACGGCGGCGTTGGCGGATGCCCCGGAGTGCGGCTGCACGTTCGCGAACTCCGAGCCGAACAGCGCCTTGGCGCGCTCGATCGCGAGCTCTTCGGCGACGTCGACCTCTTCGCAGCCGCCGTAGTAGCGACGCCCCGGGTAGCCCTCGGCGTACTTGTTCGTCAGCACCGACCCCTGCGACTGCAGGATCGACACGGGCACGAAGTTCTCGGAGGCGATCATCTCGAGGAACCCGCGCTGGCGCTGCAGCTCGCGATCGAGAACCTGCGCGATCTCGGGGTCGACCTCGGCAAGCGGGGCGTTGAAGTACGGGTCTGTCATGGCAGCTCCTCGAGCATCCGGTGGTGGGTGCGCCGCGCAGTGCTGTGACACACGGGCGTCGCTGGTACCACGGCCGACCCAGGCGAACGGTCGATTGCCATGTGGTCGCTCCCCGGTGGTGACCCACCTCAACGCCAGTTGCGACCCCCCGAGCATATCGGATGTGGGCGGGCGACTTCCGCGCCAGGGCTTTTGTTAGGACGCTTTACTTGAGATGATGGAACCACCATGACAGGACTGCCCGTCGTTCCCGCCCCCGCCTCGATCGAGGCGCTGGATGCCCCACCCTTCCGGCTCACGCCCGACACCGTGATCTGCGGCGACGCAGAGGCTGCCGCGGTGCTGGCCCGGCTCGTCGCGACGCGCACGCGCGGCGAAGTCGACCCGGGGACCAGCATCCCGGCCGCCCCGCGAGCGAAGCGAGTCGAAACGTCCGCACGGATCACGCTCACCATCGACCCCTCGACAAGCTCGGGGACCGAGGACGCCTCGGCGACCGAGGCCGCCTCGGGGACCGGGCCGGGGTCCGACACACCAGAGGCGTACGCGCTCACCGTCGACGAGGCATCCATCGTCGTCACCGGCGAAGGCGCCGCGGGCCTCTTCTATGGCATCCAGACGCTCGGTCAGCTCATCACGCGCACGCGCGACGGCTGGACGATCCCCACGGTGACGATCTCCGACACCCCGCGCTTCGCCTATCGCGGCGTCATGCTCGACGTCGCGCGGCACTTCCACGGCGTCGACACCGTGAAGGCCTACATCGATCGCGCCGCGAGCCTGAAGTTCAACGCGCTGCACCTGCACCTCACCGACGATCAGGGGTGGAGGCTGCAGCTGCACTCGCGTCCGCTGCTGACGGAGAAGGCGTCCTCGACCGCGGTCGGCGGCGAAGCAGGCGGCTTCTACACGCAGACCGACTACCGCGAGATCGTCGCCTACGCCGCGGCTCACCACATGATCGTGGTTCCCGAGATCGACCTGCCCGGGCATACCCACGCCGTCTCGCTCGCGTATCCCGAGCTGTGCGAGCAGCCCGTGTTGAGCGAGCACGTGCGGGCGACGGCGGAGGAGTTCGGGGGCGGCCTGCCCGTGAACGGCACGCCGTACGAAGGCATGGCGGTCGGGTTCTCGTCGCTGAAGATCCACGACGAGGCGACGTATTCCTTCCTGGCCGATGTGCTCGGCGAGCTCGCGCAGCTCACGCCCGGGCCCTACCTGCACATCGGCGGCGACGAATGCCTGGGCACGAGCGCCGACGACTACGCCTTCTTCATGGCGCGTCTGACTCGCCTCGCGGCGCAGACCGGCAAGACACCGATCGCCTGGCATGAGGCGGGATCTGCTCCGGACCTCTCCCCCGGCACGCTCGGCCAGTACTGGGGTTTCGTCACCCCGACCGACGGCATGGACGAGAAGTCGCGCCGCATCGTCCGCGGCGGCGGAAAGCTCATCCTGTCACCCGCCGACGCGATCTACCTCGACATGAAATTCGACGCGGACTCCCCCCTCGGGCTCACCTGGGCGAACGGCGTCACGACGGCGCGCCGGGCCTACGACTGGGATCCGGCCGGCGTCATCGGAGGCGTCGAGGACGAGCACATCCTCGGCGTCGAGGCGCCGCTGTGGTCCGAGACCGTGCGGACACTCGCCGATATCGACGCGCTCGCCTTCCCCCGCATCGCCGCCGCGGCCGAGGCCGCCTGGTCGCCGCCGGGCCCCGCGAGCGACGTGCGCACCTGGGAGTCCTTCGCCGCACGAGTCGGCGCGCTCGGTCCGCTCTGGACGAGCCAGGGAATCGGCTTCAGCCCCCTCACCGAGATCGCGTGGGCTGTCGATGCGAACACAGAGGGGCAGTCATGACCACCGTGATCCATTCCGTGCGTCTCGTCGACGACGAGCGCGTGACTCCGGATGCCTGGGTCGCCTTCGACGGCCCCGTGGTGCTGCGCACGGGCACCGGCGAGCAGTGGCGCACCCTGGCGGCGGACGCGCAGGGCGAGGCCATCGACGGTCAGGGCGCGTACCTGACCCCGGGGTTCGTCGACATCCACGGGCACGGCGGCGGGGGCGCGAGCTTCGACGACGGCGCCGACGCGATCGCCGTCGCGCGTGCCGTCCACCGCGCGCACGGCACGACGCGGGCGGTGCTCTCGCTCGTGACGGCCTCGATCGACGACCTCGCCGCGCGGGTGGCCGTCATCGCCGACCTCGCCGCGCACGACGCGACGATCCTCGGCTCGCACCTCGAGGGCCCCTTCCTCGACCCGGGACACAAGGGCGCGCACACCGAGGGGCTGCTTCGTGCACCGGATGCCTCGTCGATCGATCGACTGGTCGCCGCCGGCCGCGGCACAGTGCGGCAGGTCACGCTCGCCCCCGAGCTGCCGGGCGGGCTCGATGCCACCCGCCGGTTCGTAGAGGCTGGCGTCGCCGTCGCCGTCGGCCACACGAATGCGACCGCCGACGAGGCATCCGCCGCCTTCGACGCGGGCGCGACGCTGCTGACGCATGCCTTCAACGCGATGCCCGGCATCCACCACCGCACCCCCGGCCCGATCATCGCCGCGATGCGCGACGAGCGTGTGACCCTCGAACTCATCGCCGACGGGGTGCACGTGCACCCCGACGTGATCGCGCTCGCCTTCGCCGGCGCTCCGGGACGCATCGCGCTGATCACCGACGCCATGGCCGCCGCGGGCGCGCCAGACGGCGCGTACGAGCTCGGCGGGCTGCCCGTCACCGTGACCGGCGGCACCGCGCGACTCGATGCGAACGGATCGATCGCGGGATCGACCCTGACGCAGGATGCCGCGGTGCGACTCGTCGTCGTCGGCGGACTCGCCCTGCCCCAGGCCGTCGCCGCCGTGACCTCGGTTCCCGCGCGGGCGATCGGTGTCGCGGGCCGGTACGGGTCGCTGAATCCGGGTGCGGCTGCCGACGCCGTGCTGCTCGACGACGACCTGCGCGTGCGTGCCGTGTGGATTGACGGCACGCGCGCCTGAGCGACGGCGACACAGTGAAGCGGGGCGGTCGGCGCTCCCCCCGAGCACCTTCCGCCCCGCTTCTCCCACCCGGCGCCGCAGGGATACGTCCCCCCGCGGGTACTGCAGCTCCGAGACGACGGTCTGGATCACTCCGGCCGTCTGCCCGACCTTCCGGCTGCGCTCCTCCCCAGGAGGTACAGACAGAAGATCGGTCTGCAGATGAGATGCGCACGTCCGCGGTCTATTACGCGGGTTCGCAGAAAGATTTCTGACGCGTCCCTGCGTGGCATCCGTCACGTTCTTCTCAGGTCGGTCTGAAAGAATCACCGAACTCGCGTCATGAATCGCGCCCCGACGCGTCTCATGGGTGAGACAGCGAAGGACGAGCATGAACGACCACGACATTCCGCGCGCGGAGGCAGAAGGCACCGCCGACGCGGACCTCGTGCTGCGCACGCGCTCGGGCGATCGCGAGGCCTTCGCCGAGCTGTGGCGTCGGCACTATCGCTCGGGCATCGTCGTCGCGAGTGCGATCACGACGAGTTTCGACGCCGACGACCTCGTGCAAGAGGCCTACGCGCGCATCTATCAGGCGATCGCGAAGGGCGGCGGCCCGACGGGCTCGTTCCGCGCGTACCTGTTCACCAGCATCCGCAACACCGCTGCAGGCTGGGGCCGCGCACGCCGCGAGACGCCGATCGACGAGCTCGAGTCGATGCCCGATCCCGAGGCAGAGGCGCACGCGACGGATGACGCCCTCGATCGCGGTCTCACGACACGTGCCTTCCGCAGCCTGCCCTCACGGTGGCAGGAGGTGCTCTGGTACAGCGAGATCGAGCAGATGAAGCCGTCCGAGATCGCGCCGCTGCTCGGCATGAAGCCGACCGCCGTCGCACAGCTCGCCTTCCGCGCACGCGAAGGGCTGCGTGAGGCGTGGATTCAGGCGCACCTGCGCTCGGTCGAAGACGGGTCGGACTGTCAGTGGACGATCGAGCGGCTCGGCGCCTATGCCCGGGGCAACCTGGGCAGGCGCGACAGCGGCAAGGTCGACGCGCATCTGGCCGAGTGTGCGCGGTGCGCGATCGTCGCGGCCGAAGCGAAGGATGTCTCGCACCGCCTCGCTCTCGTCCTGCTGCCGCTGACGCTCGGGGCGAGCGCCGGGGCGGCCTACCTCGCGGCCGCGCAGGGCGGCGCGCTGCCGCTCGTCGCCGTGGCCGCCGGCATCTCGCCGGTGATGCCTGAAGCAGTCACCCTCGGCGCAGGATCCGGCGCCGCGAGCGCGGGATCGGGCGCGTCGAGCGGCGCAGGGTCGGTCGCGGGCGCTGCCTCCGGGAACGGCGCCGGCGCCGTCAGCGGCCTCGGCGTGCTCATCGCGGCGAGCATTCTCGTCGCCGGGGTCGTCGTGGGCGCCGCCGCCATCGGACCCCAGATGCGTGCGTCGGCGGACGCCGCGGACGCCACGGGTGGTCTCGCCATTCCCGCGACCGCCCGCGACTCTTCGCCGCAGGGAGCGGAGGCGACGGCCACACCGGCGGCCGACGCCTCGACCACGCCCCCTTCGCCGGATCCGACGCCGACAACCCTGCCGGACCCGACGACGACATCCATCGCCGTGCCGACCCCGAGTGCGCCGGCGCCATCGGCACCGCTCCCGGCCGCCCCGGCACCCGCGCCCGCGCAGCCCGCGCCGACGAGCGCGCCGCAGCCCGCTCCGACCGCCGACCCTGCTCCGGTACCGACGCCCACCGTCGACCCGACGCCGACGCCTGACCCGACGACGGACCCGACACCCACGCCTGACCCGACACCGACAC